>JALHLM010000442.1 GCA_022844585.1 Pirellulales bacterium
GCCGGGACAAACGACCGAAATGGGCATCGCGACGGCTCAATCAGCGGTACATCAGGGGCGCAACGAACGGTTCCTTGCTAGTCTGGCAGAGCGCCCCCGCAAGTCAAGACGCGGCCCCGGCGGCCACACGGTCTGCCAACAAAACGACCTTCCGTCGCGTTGCGCGACGGAAGGTCTGTTTCTGCTCGCATCGGTACCTGCGAGCTTGCACCACACTCACGCGATCGTTACTGCACGAGCTTCAAGGGGCGGTCGTCGGCGACCTGGCCGAACACCGCTTTCAGATCGTCTTCCAGTTCTTCCACGCCCTGGCCGCCGGGGACATTGAAGTGCACGCCGCCGGTCGTATCAGCGACTTCTTGCATCAACGCCGTATCGGCGCCGGCGCCCAAGCTGATCGTCAGAATGGGAATCTTGGCGGCCGCCGCCAACGCCGCTTCTTGCCGCACGAAGGCCTTGGCGGTCGTCGTGTTGGTCGGCTTGTTGGCCACGCCGTCGGTCATCAGGATCATGATCTTCTGAGCCCCGACTCGGGCGTTGTTCTGCAGTTCCAGCCGCGCTGTCTGCATGCCGGCGCCGATGTTCGTGTACTCATCGTAGTGTCCGGCCTGCCGCTGGCGGGAAATGTCTTCGACCAACTGGAAGTTGTCCGTCAAGCCGGATTCCAGGACCGCGGTTTGGGCGGCCGAATTGTAGACCGACAAACCGAGTCGATCGTCCGTGTCGACTTCTTGCAGGTACGACAAGAACACCGTCACCGAGTTCTTAAGGGCCGTGATGGGCTGCTCGCTCGTTTGCCAAAGGGTCGGCGTCTGATTGTATCGGGGCCGTTCCTCGAGCAAGTAGTTGACGACGTTCATCTGACCGTACATCCGCTGATAGCCGGCCGTCTTGTTCGTGCTGTCGTTCTTGACGTAGCTGATCCACGTGTCCCACGTCGTGCTGTTAGATGGGAACGTGACGCTACTGACGTTGAAATACGTCTTGATCCGGCTGGTCGTATCCTCGAACCGCTCGCCGTAGTTGGTGCCTTCACCGCTCAGGTAGGTGCCGGATTTGACCCAAGCGCGGGTGACCCACTTGTTGTTGTTGCCGCCCGTCCCCTTGAACGTGCCGGTCGTGCCGGACAGCCCGCTAAAGGTTTGCTTGCTGTTGTCCGAGAACTGCAGCACGACGTTTTCCAAGTTCAAGCTGGACGTTACGTAAATCTCGTAGGGTTTGAACGTGACGTAGATTTGCGCCTCGCCGCCGTTCTGCGGCGTACGGCCGGTCTGCCGGAAGTATGCCGGCGCAAAGGCCAGATTCCCCCAGGCTGGCGACCCGAGGTCGCCGTGAATTTGCAGCAAGTTGTCCTCGACCGTCGCACGACCTAACGTGGCGATACTCTGGAACTCGCTGTCGTCGTTCATCGATGCCGAATAGTCCAGCACGAGCATGATATCGCGCGGACGGAACGTGGCGATCGATTCCGCGGCCGCGTCGAAATTGTCGCGACCGAGCACGCGGGCGAAGAACAACCCTTGGTCGTCGCGACGCACGCGCACGCGGATGGCTGTGGGCGTTTCCGCCGCTGCCGTAAAGGTCCGGCACTCGTCGTCCCACATGCCGGTTTCGATTTCCGTTTCCGACGCGGAAACGGTGACGCCGTTGACAGGGTTGGCGGCGACGTATTCCGTCACGGTGCCGTAAGCCGCTTCGGTGCCGTCCACGAGCACCGACACGCCGGCCAGCGCTGCGGCGTCGGCCGTGCGCTTCAGCTCCGCGTTGGTGTTGTGGATGTAACCCACGTCGACGGCGAACGCGACCATGCCCAAGAGCACGACCATCAGGACCGCCGATAAGACTAAGATGTTTCCGCGCCGCGTTAACTGGCCGGCTCGGCGCGAGCCGCGACTACCGCACTGTTGGTGCATCATGGTGAGACTTCCTTTGATTCCGAACCGAGAAACGGCCAATGGAAAAGCAATGTGACGAGGTCTGGAGAGGAGCCTCTATTAAGAACGGTAGGTTATATTCCTGGAGTGTGCGGCGGATTTCCTCAAGTTTTTCCCATCGCTGACCGGAACCCCGTGAAACCCGCGGAAGTATCCCACTCGCCGCGAATCGCCATCGTCGGCGCAAGTGCCCGCGCCGCCGCGGCTTCGGCGCTTCGCGCCGGGTTCACGCCTTGGTGCGCGGATCTCTTCGGCGACGCGGATTTGGCCGCGATGTGCTCAGTGCGCATTTGCGAGCACTATCCGCACGACCTGCCCAAGCTGATCTTGGAAGCTCCATTGTCGCCCTGGATGTATACCGGCGCGGTGGAGAATTATCCGGAGTTCGTCGCCCGGATTACTTCGAATCGCCCACTCTGGGGCGTCGACGCGCCGACGTTGGAACACGTGCGCGATCCCTGGCAAGTGGCCGAGGCGTTACGCCGGCACGGACTGCCGTTTCCGGACTTAGCGCGTACGCCAGAACAATTGCCGCGCGATGGCTCCTGGTTGGCCAAGCGATTCAATTCGGCCGGCGGACAACATATTGCGCCGTGGCACGGTCCGCTTGAACGGTTCGAGACGACAGCGCACTACTATCAACGCCGCGTACCAGGGATGGATTGTTCCGCGGTGTTCGTCGGCGCGGCGGGCTGCGCGCGACTGCTGGGGGTCACGCGCCAATTGATCGGTGAAGCTTGGACTGGCGCACAGGGATTCCGCTACGCAGGCTCGATCGGCCCGCTGGAACTGCCGCGGGCAAGCCACGCACGACTCATTGCGATCGCCGACGCGATATGCACGGAATTCAATTTGACCGGGTTATTCGGCGTCGACTTTCTCCTGTCGGGCGACGCGGTTTGGCCCATGGAAATCAACCCCCGCTACACGGCTTCGGTCGAGATCTTGGAACGCGCCACCGGACTCCGCGCCATCCATTGGCACGCTGCCGCTTGCCGCGACGCCGTTCTGCCGGAAAAAGCAGTAATCACGCTCACAGCAAATCGCCTGCATGGGAAGGCAATTCTTTTTGCTCACGATCTCATCTCTTTACCACCGGCAACAACTGCAGCGCTGTTGGCCGGCAACGAGCAACTAGTATGGCCGACGGTGGCGGACATCCCCTGCGCCGACAGCCGGATCGAACCAGGTTGGCCGATCGCCACCGTGTTTGTGGAAGGCAATTCCGACGCTGCAGTCGTGGCGGGCCTCAAGTCGCAAGTCATGCGCTTGCGGCAGCTCGTTGGCGATTCGAAGTTCGCGCGGTGAACCCACGCCCTCCGAGATCGCTCTCCTGCCTGTTAGAATGATGCGCAATCAGACTTCGCGACCAGGCAATTGGAACCATGACCGACACGTTGGACGACGGCCAACAGGATCGTTTGCACCTGCTGCATTCGCTGCACAACCCCAAGGCCCAGGAGCATCCGCATATCTGGGTCGCGGGGCGGGGTTCGGTGCTGATCGACCAATCAGGGCGCGAATTCCTCGACGGCCTGGCCGGACTCTGGAACGTGGTCGTCGGTCACGGCCGCGAGGAGTTGGCCAACGCCGCAGCGGATCAAATGCGGCGACTCGCTTACGCCAGCGCCTACGCCGGTGGCAGCAATCGCCCCGCGATTCAGCTCGCCGAGAAACTCGCCGAACTCTGCTACCCGAGCGTCAATCGGTTTTTCTTCACTAGTGGCGGCGCGGAAAGCAACGAGACCGCTTTCAAGACCGCGCGTTATTTCTGGCGCACCGCGGGCTACGACGGTAAGTACAAGGTCATCGGACGACAGTGGGGCTACCACGGCACCACGTTGGCCGCCATGTCGGCGACCGGCATTACCAGCTACTGGCCGATGTTCGAGCCGCGCGTGCTGGGCTTCCTGCATATCGAAAGTCCGTATCCGTATCGGTTCAATGCGGAACAACATCGCCGTGGCCCGGACGATCGCCGCACGCCAGGTGAAATGGCCGCGGATCTGCTGGAAGCGGCGATCCTCCATGAAGGCGCCGACACTGTGGCAGCGTTTCTCGGCGAACCGATCCAAGGCGCAGGGGGTGTGATTGTCCCGCCGGACGACTACTGGACGCGGATTCGGCAAATCTGCGATCGCCACAACGTGCTACTCATCGCCGATGAAGTCATCACCGGCTTCGGCCGCACCGGCGATTGGTTCGCCCTCTCGCGCTATGGCATCGAACCGGACCTCGTCACTTTCGCCAAGGGAATCACCAGCGGCTATTTTCCCTTCGGCGGCGTAGGCGTCAGCGATCGAATCGCCGCGGCGATCGATGCCGGCGTCGGCGAGCGCGCCTGGATGCACGCCTTCACCTATTCGGCGCACCCGGTGGGCTGCGCGGTGGCGCTCGCCAACTTGGCGATTCTAGAACGCGAAGGGCTGCTTCAGCGCGCCGCGGAGTTGGGGGCGCGGTTGTTGCGACAGTTAAACACACTCGCCGCGCATCCGCACGTCGGCGACGTGCGCGGGCAAGGACTGATGGCGGCGGTGGAATTGGTCGCCGACCGCGCGACCAAAGCGGAGTTCCCCGCCGCAGAAAAAATCGGCCCGCGCGTGCATGAGGCGACCCAAGCCCGAGGACTCTTCACTCGCCTGCGTGGCGACGTCTACAACCTCGCTCCGAGCTTCGTGACGACCGAAGCGCAAATTGACCGCATGGTGGAGATTCTCGGCGAGGCGATCGACGAAGTGCTTGGTGTACGTGGCAAGTAGAGAACCCTCCCTACGCCAATCCCCAATCGAGCGCCACATCGAAATTCACGGCCGAGTGCGTCAGCGCGCCGGAGCTAATGCGGTCTACGCCCGTCTGTGCGATCGCCGTCACGGTCTCCAATGTGACCCCGCCGGAGGCTTCGAGTTCCACGCTCGGAGCAATCGCGTCCCGTTGAGCGACGGCGGTCGCCAACGTAGCCGGCGCCATATTGTCCAGCAGCACGATATCGGGACAGACCGGCAGGACCGCGGCGAGTTGCTCCAGCGAGTCGACTTCCACCTCGATAATCAGCGACGACCACTGCACGCCCAGCGACGATTCTCGCAAGAAATCGCGCACTTGCTGAACGGCCTCGGCTGGCGAGTATCGGGCGCCGCCGTCTCCGCCCGCGCCGAACGCCAAGTGATTGTCTTTGATCAACACCGCGTCGTAG
>JALHLM010000443.1 GCA_022844585.1 Pirellulales bacterium
TGGCTCGGCTCCGCGTTCCAACCGATGTAGTCGATCTGGTTGACGGGAATCGACTTCTCCGTGGTGCCTTGCTTGACTTTGATTTCCAACGGGGACATCGAGACGACATCGCCCGGAATCGCCGGGCCGTGATGCCGTCCGATGGTGTCGGCCCACGCCGGCGTAGCGCAGGCAAGCGCCGCCAGGCCAACCAGGACGGTACGCGCTGTGAAACAAGAGTATTGCATCGTCGACTCGCTGTGGTCTCGTTACTTGTTCTTGGCCACGGGCTTCTCCGACGGCAAACCCGTCGCGGGCTGCCCAGCGGCTTGTTGGATTGTGCGGAGCAGACTGTCGAATTTCGCGGACCATTCCGCGCCCCCCATCGACGGCGTTTGGCGGTGCTGAATGCCGATCTCCGCGGCCGCCCGAGCCAGCGATTCGTCGGCAGCCTTGGCCTGTCCCTGCTGCTTGAGCTTGATGGCTTGCTTCAACCGGCATCTGGCCAGGTTGTAACGCGCGTCGAAATAGACGTCGGCATACTTCTCGCTGCCGGCGACGCGACGTGACAGATGCGCCCAACCCCAGACGATCGGAACAATCTGGCCTTGCTTGTTCTTGGCCTGGCGATGGCCGCGAATCGCCGCATCGAAGTACTTCACATCTTTCTCGCCCCAGGCTTGCAGCGCCATCGCGGCTTCCTGCTGGGCGTCGAGCAGTTGGTTGTTCTTCTTGAGCACGTCGACGAGTAAATCGACCGACTCCGGGTATTTCCCCAAGCGACGTAGCACGCTGGCCAGCCGCACGGAAATGGCCATGCGCTGCTGCGG
The DNA here is from genome assembly GCA_022844585.1 of Pirellulales bacterium. Taxonomy (GTDB): domain Bacteria; phylum Planctomycetota; class Planctomycetia; order Pirellulales; family JALHLM01; genus JALHLM01. The sequence goes on from JALHLM010000443.1 coordinate 810, forward strand.
GGTCGCCTGGAAGGAGCCGTCGTCGCACTTCTTGACGAGCAAGCGATACGCCTCGGCGGCCTGCTGAAAATACGGCTTCGCCTCCGCGGAGCTTTCCCCTGCGCCGGAATCGAGCCCCGTCGCCAGACTGGCAAACGTGCCGGCGACCCAATTCAACGAGTTGAAATCATTCCCTTGCTCGCGGGCGAGAATGCGTTTCAGAAAATTCTCGAAGCCGGCCGAGATGGACGCAATCTTGTCGGTTTGCCCGGATTCGCGCAGTTGAGTAATCTGTTGCTCCAACTCGCGCCCGAGGGACACCAGCGCCATCGTCAAGCGCTCGTTCGCCGCTTCGTCACCGCCCGCGGCGACTTCCTGCTCCAGCAGACCGAGCATTTCGTCGGCCTTGGCGAAATCCTGTCCAGCGATGTACGCCCGCAAACCAAGGCGATACGTCTCCGCCTTCAAGTTGCCTTGCGCGAGCAGCGGATCATTGGCGGCCGCGAGCGTGAGCGGTCCGTAGCTTTCATGCGTTAGTTCCTGGAGCGCGCCGGCGGCGTCCCCTTCATTCAATTTGATCGACGCCAACGTAATCGCGCCAGCGACCAACTCCGTCGAAGGCTTGCCTCCCGCGGCGCGGGCAACGCCCGAGACCAGCAGTTCGCGCGCTTGCTTGGCTTGTTGATCGAGGTCCGTTTGAGGTGGACGTTGCCCCGGTTCCAGTCGGTTTGCGGCCAGGTACTGCGCCCAGAGCGCGCGGCCGGTCTTCAATTCGGCGTCGCCGCGGCGCGGGGAGGCTGTCGGAACCTGATCCAGATACTTGATGGCGTCGTTGGCGCGTTTGTCCATCACCGCCAATTCGACCAGCAACATCACCGCCTCGTCCGCTTCCGGCTCGCCGGGCCAGCGCTTCGCGGCATACGACGCGATGCCTTCCAACCGACTCGCATCGAACCCTCGGTTCTGTTCGGGCGTGGCGTTGTGCTCGGCCAGATACGAAGCCAACGCCAGTTGCGCGCCTTTGCGCCCCCAGGTCGACTGCGGATACCCATGTGCGAGAAACTCGCCGAGGATCGCGGCGTCGTAGTAGTTGCCTTGGCGATAGTGCACGTACGAAAGGTAGTAGCGGACGGAGTTGACCTGTTCCATCTCCACTTCCGGCGTTTGCAGACTGAGCGCCAGGCGGAACAATCGCTGCGCCTCTGCGCCGAATTTTCGCGATTCCTGTTCATACTGCGTGACGTTTTCCGTGTCGCCCGTTTTCGGCGCGAGTTGAATCTGCTGATAGCGGCCCTCCATCTCGCGCATGGCTTCTTCCGCTCGGCTAAACGCCTCGGCGAATGATTGCGGTTCCTTGGCGTCCGCGGCGCGCTCGCCGCGCATCCGGTTGAACAACTCGCGGGCCGCCCGTTGATGCCGGTTCGGGTAGCGGCTGGCAACCTGCGCCAGGTCGCGGGCTTCGACCTTGAGGTCATCTTCGCGCAAGGCGTCGCCCGGCTGGGCGTGCTGTAGTTGCTGCTCAATAGCGACCGCGGTGTAGTAGTGCACCGCCAGGGCCGACGGCGTGCGGACATCGGCTGCTTTCGCGCCGCCGAGCCACGTACGTCCGGCAGCGGCAGCTTCGGCGTACTTCTTTTCTTGATCGGTACACCAGGCCGGAATCGCCAACTCGAGCGTCTGCGCTTGAAGTTCGCGGACCAGCGGTTCCTCCGAAGGCTGAACGAGAATCTCGTTCAACATCCCGAGGGCCTTTTGCGTATCGCCCAACTCGATGTAGGCGCGGGCCTCATTGAGACGACCGCGCAAGGCGGCGAACAGCGAGCGGTACTTGGTGTAGACCTCGTTCGATTTCTCAGCCGAGGCCTCAAATAACTTCTTGCGCTCCGGATTGTCTGCGGGCAATGATTTCGCCTGATCGAATAACACCGCGCCCAACATCAGGCGCGCGCGAATTAAATCGCTGCGCAGCCCTTCGACCGAGGCGTCGTCCTCCGGTAACGACTTGATCTTTGCCAGCAAGTCGGCCTCGGCGGCCGTAATTTCTTGTTGCGCTTCAGCGAACCACTTCTGCGCTTGCTCGGTGAGCGCCTTCTGCTTCGCCGCATTCTCCGGTTGTTCGGCCTGAGCGACCGCGGTGTTGGCCCGTTCGGCCAGAATGCTCCCCAGTTGCATGCGCACTGACGGCAGCATCGGCGACGTGGGGTTGGCTTCGGCAAAGGTCCGGAAGCCCGCCGCCGTTTCGTCGAGCAACTTCATCCGCCGGGTCGTGTCGCGCTCAGCGCGAGCGCGGTCGAACTGAATCTGCGCTTTTTCGAAGGGAATGCGGGCGCGCTGTTCGGTCGGAATCAGCGGACTGTCGGCCATCAAGTCCAGATAGGCCGCGGCCTCGTCCAACATGCCGCGCTGCTTGAGCCCTTCGAGGAACGCCTCGTACGGTTCGGTAGCCCGAGCCGTCGTAGCGCCAGCCAGCGCGAACGCCACGGCCCACGGCGCGCACCAACGCGACCAACACAAAGTTTTCGTCACCGATCTCTCCGAGCGGCGCGACCGAGCGAAACATTTCGTCCGACGGGTTCCGGTCCGCCAGCCGAGGAAGGAAACTCGCACCTGTCCCTTCCAGGGTATAGCCGAAGTCGGGAATGTTCAAGCAAGTCGCCAGCCGGAAGTTCGATCGCGGTGCGAAGTTGCCGCTAATTTCGACCCCATGGGCGAGTAATTGACGCGGCATAACCGCACTCCGCGGCAGGTTTGATCCGACCGGCCGAACTCCTACGCCCAGGATTTGCGTCTGGTCGCCTTTCGACCTAAGTTTCCCGTGGAGTCCCACTGGATGGCGGGGTTCCGCTCCCCAGAGTGCCGGACGTCGCGCAGCGGAATTCACTCGTCTTTTCCCCGCCGCGGCGACGCCCGTCGATCGATCCAAACGGCCGTTCGCGCCGCCACGACTAAGCATTCGGGACGGGACTTCCATGGCATCGCGCCGCTCGATTTCGCATTGGCTAATTAGCTGGACACTTACTCGCCGGACGCTTGCACCCGCCCGGCGGCGCGCGCCTCGAAAGCGCCGCGCCTTACGTATTGAGCCGCTGGAAGCGAAGCAACTCATGAACGCCGATTGGGGCGGGGGAACCTGCGGTTGCTCGCGCTGCGGCGGCACGCTGTGCGCCTGCGGCTTTCCGCAGATCGACGCTTCCGTGCTACTGGCCGAGGAATTGAATCAGCCGGTCGGAGCCGAAGAGCCGCAGGCCAGTAATCCGTTGTCAAGCATTCCGCTCTTGCATAGCCGCCCCAGCGCCACGGCGAAGTTCTACCTCGATTTCAACGGCCACTTCGAATCGATCTGGGGCAGCTACTCGAATATCACCACGCCGGTCTACGATCGGGACGGGGACGCCACGACATTCAGCAATAGCGAGCTAACCACGATTCAAGAAATCTGGGCACGTGTGTCCGAGGACTTCGCACCCTTTAATGTCGATGTGACGACGGAAGATCCCGGTAACTTCAGCAATGGCGTCGGCCTCCGCGCGTCGATTGGCGGTAACGGCAGTTGGTACGGTTCCGCTGGCGGCGTGGCGTATATCAACGCGTTCACGAATAACATCGTTAACACGGTCTATGTATTCTCGGCGAATCTCGGCAGCGGCAATGGCAAGTATGTCGCCGAAGCGACGAGCCACGAATACGGACACGCACTGGGTCTGCTACATCAGAGCTTGTACGACGGCCTCGGCAATCTCGTGTCGACGTACTATCAAGGGGACGCCAACTGGGCGCCGATTATGGGCGTCGGTTATTACGCCGCGCGCAGTACCTGGGCGAACGGCACCACCAATACGTCCTCGACGTACCAGGACAATCTCCTTGTCCTCGCTAACGGCACGAATGGCTACGGCTATGCCGCCGATGACCACGGCAACAGCGCCGGGACGGCCACGGCGCTCGCCGTTTCCGGGAACAGCCGCAGCGGTTCCGGCTTGATCAGCCAGATGTCCGACGTCGACTATTTCAGCTTTTCCAGCGGCGCTGGCGCGATCAGTTTGACGGTGAACGTCGCCTCGGTCGGCGCGAATCTCGACGCGCGGATCGAACTACGCGACGCCTTCGGCTCGCTGATTACCTCGGCGGCGCCCTCGAACAGCCTGGGGGCTACGATCAATACGTCGGTCGCACAGGGCGACTACCGCCTCGTGGTTGCGAGCCAGGGCGTCTACGGCGACTTGGGCCAATACACGATCACCGGCACGGTGCAACCGACGGTCGATCTCACGCCGCCCACCGCTACGAATGACAGCGCCGCGACAACCAACGTGAAGCCAGTGCTGATCGAC
>JALHLM010000444.1 GCA_022844585.1 Pirellulales bacterium
TTGGGATCGGCGACCAGGGTGCCGGGCGCGGCGCCGATATGCGTGCGGCGATGCAAACGCAATCGCCGCTTCTTCCGTCGTGGCTTGGTGGACATGGGGAAAGTATGAACTCCGAGCGCGCATCGCGGTAGTGGGACCAGGAAATGCGTCAAGTCGTTGAGTCGCAGTGCGCCGTGGAGCCGGAAGCGTCAGCGCCCGGAGCGCACCGGAGAAAAGCGTCGTCTACGGCGCGCTCCGGGCGAGGACGCTTCCGGCTCTAGAGATTTATGCGCCGCTACTCGGCCGCCTGCGCGACGTTCAGATCGCGATAGAGCGGCAAGTGCCGATAGTAGACCTCGAGCATCAACAAATGCATGCAGGTCACATACAGCCGGCCGCCGTGCGGGCCCCAGCGATCCGGCGTGGGACCGGTCGGCTCCCAACTCCCCGCGAACTGGCCTTCCTGGACTTGATTGTCGATCAACAGCGGCCGCAACGCCTCGTTCCAACTGGTCCAATACTCGCCTTGCATCTGGAACATCACTTGCGTGGCGTAGTACCAGTAGTAACAGTCGCGGGTGCGCAAGGTCGGCGTGCCGAGGTTCGGCAAATTCGCCTTCAAGTACTCTGCGCCGTCGCGGAGGTAGGGATTGTCGCGTTGCCAGCCGAGATACTGTTGCATCAACAGGCCTTCGGCCGTCATCGCCAAACTCGGTTGCGCCTGATTCTGCTCGGTGGAACGCGGCCGGTAGGCGTAGCGCGCGGGCGTACCCCAGGGCGTTGCGGCGTGATCAAGCCAATCGCGTAGTTTGTCGTAGGTTTGAGTCGGCACCTTCAGACCGGCCAACTCGCCGCTCTTCATCGCCATCATTTGCCAACCCGAGACGGACGTATCGCTCCCGCCGCCCGGCGAGTAGCGCCAACCCCCTTCGTTCGGATGCTGGCTCGCCACGATGTAGTCGATCGCCTTTTGCGCCGGCTCGCGCAGGTCCTTGTCGCGGGTCATGCCGTACGCTTCGCAAAGCGCGATCGACGCGATGCCGTGGCTGTAAAAGCGGACGTTCTTCGCCGACTCGATGTCCTGAGGAATATACAGGCAGCCGTTCGATTCCTGATTCGTCAGCAATTGATCGAGCCCGCGCCGCACGACGAGGCGGTACTTCCCGTCGCTGTGCGTGTACCCGGCGCCGTAAAAAGTCAACAGTGCAAGCCCCGTCGCCGCCGTATCCGTCTTCATGCTGCCAGCGCCGGCGTTTTGGTGCCCCGCTCTGCCGCCGACGAGGTCATGCAAACTCCAGCGACCGTCTTCAAGCTGGTGCCTCGCCAGAAAATCGAGCCCCATCTCGACGGCGCGTTCCGAGGCGCTATTGCCCCCGAGCGCTTCGGCCAATTCGCCGCGACGATTCGGATTGCGCTGCTTGAAGCCTTGCACTGGTCCCGTATCGGCCTTGGCGTCGATCGGCGCCGCGGTGCCGCCGGAGCGTTCCAGCACGAAGCGTTGAATCGAGTTATGCGCCACCTCGCTGTCAGGCCGCGCGCGACGATTCGGCACACCGGGCGCGAGCGCCGCCGCGCCGCCCAATCCGCCGACTCCGGGCGCTGCTTCATGACGCACTAGCGCGGTGGAACTCTGTTTCGGCGCGGCCATCGCAGCAGCAGTCGGACCGATGGTTTCGGCATCGGGCGCGCCTTGCGCTCCGCCGTCGTTAGCGACGACGGCTTTCACGTCGGTCATTTCGGCGCCGTCGTCGTCAACACTTGCGCTCGCTGTTTGCCGTCCGCGCGGCGCGGTCGATTGCCCGCCCGCCGCGACGGTCGGGCCAGCGCCCGAATTACTCCGCGCGCGACCGTTCGCCGGCGCACCGCCGCCCGCGGTAACGCCCACGCTGACACCGCCCGTCGCCGGACGTTGTGCGCCGCCCGAGGTCGCGGCGCGCGTTACGCCGGTCACGCCGTCGCCGTTCGGACCTGCGCCGCCGCCTCCAGCCGTCGCGTTCGAAGTGTTTCCAGATGTGCCGCCGCCCGCTAAGAGATCGTCCGCGCCATCGTCGCCGGCGAGTGGCGACGATGAAGCTCTGCCGCCGGGAACACCAGAGGCGGAGGCAATCGCCGGACCTTGCTGCCCGCCGCCGTTGGCGCGCGACAGTTCAGTTGCGCCGCCCGCGCCGCCAAGCGCCGGTTGCAATCCCGCCGCGCGGCCGCCATCGCCGCGACGCGCCGGTGCGCCACCGGATTCGCTACGGGCCACGCCAGCGTTCGATGGATTTAACGTTCCGCTCGCACCATTGGCGCCGTTCGATGCGCCGCCATTCTCGTTCGTCGCGGTTGATTCCGTGATCGCTGCGACATCGCCGATCTCAGCACTCGCTTGCCCGCGCCGCGCCGTGGACGGTTGATAGCTCGACGAAATCGTCGGCTCGCCGCCGCCAGATGTGCGACCAGCGCCAGCGGAGGAATTGATCGGCCCGGGATCGAGATCAATCGAGGAACCGCCGGCCGACGCGGTCGTGCGACCCGTTGGCGCATTCGACGCGCGCCGCGCGACGGCGGCGCTGGAGGACGCTTCGATATCACCAGGGCGCTCCGCGCCAGCGGAATCGGCGATCGTCACGTCGTCAGCGCGTAACGCGGCGCTCGGAAGTTCGCTGCCGGCCCGGGCGCGCGCCAGTTGCGATGGGCGGCTCGGACGATCGCCGCGCCCGGTCGGCGATTCATCCGTTGGACTGGCCCTCCGCGCGGCCGCTGACGCGGTATTGCTGGGCGAACCGACGCCGGGAAGATCGGCGTCGAATTGGTTTTGCCGTGTGATTCCGGTCGCGCCGCCCGCATTGCGCGTAACGCCGGTATTGGTCGGCTCCAGCGTCGCGTTGCTGCCGCCCACGGCGCGCGATTGCGGTGAGACGACATCAATCGACGCCACGTCCACGTTGCGCGGCGCTCCGGTGGAATTCCGATTCAGTGCATTGGCAGACTGCGTCGCGATGCGCGGCGACTGACCGCTGTTCGGCGCAGTCAGCGAACTTGTCGCCGTGTTTGCGGCCAATGCTCCCGTCGCGCCGTTCGGCGCGTTGGGGCGACCTGGCGATGCACCGCCCGTCGCGGATCGCGTCAGCTCACCGACTTCCGGTGTGAGGGCATTCTCGCCACGCGCGTTGTCACCCGGCCGACCAACCGTCGGCTGGCTGATGCGCTCATTCGGCAATCCCGGCGTGCGCCCGCTCCGCGCGGCCATTCGCGCGTTCTCGCCGCTCAATGCCGGCGCGTCGTTGCTACGCGCGCCGCGCCAAGGCGAAGGAGATGGCGTGGCCGTCGGCGATTCAGCACCGGTGTTCGCCGAGCGCTCCGCCGGCGCCGCATTCTGCGTGCGTTCCGCCGCCGCGACGCTCGGCGCGAGCGACCGCGACGCTGTCGGCGAACGGAGGGCTTCGAGCACTTCCTGAGCATCATCCGGCGCATCGATGCTGGCGACTTGCCGCTGACGCGCCGTGGTCGACGTTGACGTATTATCCGCTGGCGCGGCGTCGTTCTCGCGCCGTGTAAGCTCACTAGTAGTCGCGCGGCGCGGATTCAACGGCGTGTCGTCGGCCTGGCGCCCGGTTCGTTCCGGCGATGTGACTTGGCGCGAAACGCTGACACTGTCCGGCTCCAGTTCGGTCGCTGGCTCGACGGGCGTGGCGACGAGCGACGGCGTTTCGATTAACTCCGGCGAGAAATCCTGTTGCCGTTCCTGGCGACTGAGCGGTCCGGCGGAGTACGATTCACTTCGACGTGGAGCGGCCGTTTCTGCGCGCACGAGCGGCGCCGGTTGCGGGTTTTCGATTTCAATCCGCGCCTGCTCCAGGTTCTCGCGAATCTCCGTCGGCTGGCTCGGCAGCTCTTCCTTCACCAACTCCGGCGGCAACATGTCGGGCACGACGGTGTCGAGCGGATCGTCGAGCGTTTCGTCCGGAACGGTTTGATCCAATTCCTGGAAATCGTAATCCGGCAACGTAACGAGCGGCGTTTCTTCGAGCGGCTCGTTCACGGCGGCTTCGTTCGCCAACAGCGCCATCTCCAGAAACTGCTCATGCAGATAGACGGCCGCCCAGAGATGCGTGATCAGGGCGACCAGCACGGAGAGTTGCATGCGCCGCGACCAGTAATTGTCGAGCCGCATCATGCCCCAGACCAGGACGCCCATCAGGGCCATCAACGACCCGAGCCGGACCCAGCCGTTGTAAACGAGAACGGGCGTGTGGAAGTCGCTTTCCGCGATCACCACGCCAGCCACGCACAACCCGAACACCACGAGCGCAGCATTCACCGGCCAAAGAAAGTCGTCGAAATCGGCGAACCGATGCGACGGCAGGCGGTGAATCAGGCGATCACGGGGCATGGTTCAAACATCAAACCGGACGCGTTGTCAATTCCGACCGTGGGGCCACCGGTTATCCGTCGCGCGGCGCCGTCGTCACTCGATAATCGCGGATGTTCGCCTTGTTGCATAGGTCCATCACCAGCACGACGTGCTTCCATTCGCAACGCTCGTCGGCGCGGATGATGACCGATTGCCGACCGGGGTTGTTGGCCGAAGCCTGTTTGAGGAGCTGTTCCAGTTGCCCGGCGGAACACTGCGTGCTTTGCACGATGTAGTTTCCGGTGCGGTCGACGTTGACGAACAATTCCTTCGGCTTGCTGGTGAGCGGCCGTGCTTCGCTGGCCTGAGGCAGCACGATCGGCAACTCGCGTTCTTCTTCCTCGAGCTTGCTGCCGACGAGGAAAAAGATCAGCAACAGGAACACGCAGTCGATTAACGGCGTGAAGTTGATCGTGCCGGACGTTTTCGACTGCTTGATGTTGACGGCCATCGCCGGCTACTCCTTCGCCGCGGGGACAGCGAGCATTGGCGATTCCACGGGCCGGCGCACCGCGGCGGGCTTTTCGCGCTCCAAGTCGCCGGGCGTGACGCGTTGTTTCCCCTCGAAGCGTTCCAGATGCGGCAGCAGGCCGAGCAGGAATTCGTCGATCTCCGTGAACAGCCGTTGAATGCGCCCCTCGAAGTAATGGGCGATCATCACCGCCGGAATCGCCACGGTAAGTCCGGCGAACGTTGTCACTAGCGCGATATAAATGCCCTCGGCCAGGAACT
>JALHLM010000445.1 GCA_022844585.1 Pirellulales bacterium
GTGCCGGCGGCGGCTGCCAAGCCCGTCGCGGACCCCAAAAAACTATCGACGGCCGACATCTTGGCCGCCGCCCGCGGTAAGGCGGCAACGCCAGCCGCGCCGGCGGCGCCGAAGGCCGCGCCTGCCCCGCAACCCGAGCCAGAGGCCGAGCCGGTCGCCGAAGCACCGGCACCCGAGCCGGTTGTCGCGGCAGCGCCGAAGGACGCACCGGCCGGGGCGATTCCCAAGGACATCCCCGGTATGCTGGCCTATTGCCGGCAACGCGACGGGAAGTAAAAGCCCATCACAACAGGCCATTGACGGCCGACTCTTCAGGGAGGAATGAGCACCATGAGCCAAGCAAATCCCCCGCGGTTCGACGCGGAGCCGCCAAAACGCGGCTGGTTCGGCCGCAACTGGCTGTGGTTCGTTCCGACGGTCATTGTCCTGCCGATTCTGCTCTGCGCCGGGTGTTTCGGCGGCATCTTTTTCTCGGTCGTGGCGGCCATTAAGGGGAGCGACGCTTACAAACTCGCGCTGGAACGCGTTCAGCAGAGCCCCGATGTCCAGGCGCAGCTCGGCGAACCGATCACCGACGCGACGGTGTTGCCGATGGGCAATATCCAGTTCACAAACGGCGAAGGCACCGCCGACATGTTTTTCAGCGTGAAGGGGCCGAAAGGGAGCGCCAACGTCGTCGTCGAAGCGGAAACCACCGCGGGCGCTTGGCACTTCGACAAGCTGGAAGTCACCTGCGACGCCGACGGGACGAAGATCGACCTGAGCGAAGAACACGTCCCGAATGCCGACGACGCCCCGGCGTTCGCCCCGGACGCCGATGAGGCGGCGGCGGAATCCGGCAATGCCGAAGAATCAGAAGAAGGCCCGGCGCCGCCGCTTGAGATCAACGTCGAGTAGCCGCCGCAAACGGCAGCGACTTCATGGATCGACCGTCGCAGCGGCCGGCGCGGCCGAGGCGTTCTTCATGGCATTAAGTTTCGTCGTGATTTCCTCGTCGTTCAGCGCTTCCACGGTGGCCAGCGCGTTGAGTCGTTCCTGGAAATCGTGCCATTTCTCCTGCATGCCTAGGATAATGCACTCGCCGGCGATGCCGAAGGCTTGGAGTTGTGGTTCCGGTGCGCTGTTGGCGAGCGATTTGCAAAGGTTTTGCGCGGTTTCGAGATCGCGTTTCTGCGCGACGAGTTCGGGCCGCCGCAAGTAGAGTCGGACTAGTTCCCGTTTGGCGATCCAGACGTAGTTATCGTGTTCCTCGTTGATCTTTTCGAAATTCATCACAGCTTGCCAGGCTTCGACGGTCGAAATGTCGATTGCCGCCAGCATTTGCAGGTCCGCGGTCTCTTTCGTGGGAAAGCGCCTGGCGTCTTCGTCGGTGACGAGCGGCGGCGTACGCGTGGCCTGCGCCGCTGCGACGCCCAACACCGCGGCCAACGCGAGTGCCGTTCCCCAAACCAGGTAGCGCCAATTCCGGCGGGGCGTCGTCGGCGAGTTCATCAGCGCCTGCAATTGCGTCGTCGCCTGGTGCCGCGCGGCCACGAAGGGATCCGTCTGCTCGGCCCATTCGTCAAGATCTTCCGGCCATTCGGCCTGCGGCGATTCGATCCGTAAGTTGCGCAGGTCTTGCAGCAACTCGGCAGCATGCGCGTAGCGATCGCCCGGCAATTTCGAAAGCATCTTGTGGACGATCCGGCAGAGTCCCACCGGCAAATCGTCGCGTTGCGTTTCCAGCCGATCCGGCTCGTTCTTCACGTGCTGCATGGCGATCGCCAGCGCCGTCTCGCCGCGAAACGGCGGCACGCCCGCCAGCATGTGGTAGCAGGTGACGCCGAGCGAATAGATATCGCTCCGCGGGTCGAGTTGCTTTCCCTCGACCTGCTCCGGGCTCATGTAGAGCGGCGTGCCCATCGTGATGCCGACCTGCGTCAGGTTCATCGCCTCGCCGTTGCCCATCACCCGGGCGAGCCCGAAGTCGGCGACTTTCACCTCGCCGGTGCGGGCGAGCATAATGTTTTCCGGCTTGATGTCGCGATGCACGATCCCGCGCGAGCCCGCGCGATGCAGCGCGGAAGCGACCTGCCGCATCACCGAGACCGCCAGCCGGGCGTCGACGGTGCCCTGGCTGAGAATGAATTGCTTGAGGTTCTTCCCCTCGACATACTCCTGGGCAATGTAGTGAACGCCGTCGACGCAGCCGACGTCATGTATCTGCACGATGTTGGCATGCACCAGGGAGGCCGCGGCCTGGGCTTCGTGATGGAAGCGCTTGACGTAATTCTGATCGGCCGCAAGCTCCGCCTTGAGCACCTTGAGAGCGATCTTCCGCTTCAGCGAGCGCTGCTCGGCAAGGTATACGTCGGCCATGCCGCCCCGACCCAACCGCCGGAGGAGCTGGTAATCGCCAACCAGCCGTCCGGAAAGGTCGGCCTCCAGGCCTGTTTCAGGGACACGTTGGGCGTCCGCTTCGGCCATAGGGAGGTGAGTTGAGAGAGACGACGGTGGTAAAAGAGGCGGCCGATCGCTAAAAACGCGGCCAGCCCACCCCTATTACTATGAGAAACCCAAGCCTGTTTCACAATGCCCGACAGGCGAAGTGCGGAAATAGGAGCCCGCACGTAAACACTAGCCCGAAGCGCCAGCGACGGGGGAGAGGGCGCCGGTGATCGTTTGACGCGAACGCCGGGCAGACTTTCCACTTCGCAAAATTCGCACTTGATCACCGGTGGGCGGTCCGCTCGGCGTAAGCGATTGGACCATCGCCGACGTCAACTCCCCCTCGCTGGCGCTACGGGATAGTGTGCCAACGAAGCCGCCTGCTGCGCGTCAGTCCGCCAAACCGCCAAAGTCATCCGCCAGCCGGAGGAATACCTCTCGTGTCACTTCGGCCGGCACCGGTTGCCGAGGCTGGCCCGAAAAGACCTCGTACCGGCGCAGGCTGAACGTCCCGCCGCGTTCGGCCAGCAATTCGTAGTAGGCGATTCGGTCCTCGTCCCGTTGCGGCGGGATCGAACGGAGCTGCACCACGCAACGGTCGGCGTCGACTTCGATCAACCCGATCGGTTCCAGCAAATAGCTCAACTTCGCCGCCAGCTTTCCGGCGTGCTCTTTGAGCTGCGCCGTCTCGGCGGTCGCCATCGCGGCGATGGTCACGCGAAACGTGTCGAACGCGCAGGCCAGGCGATCGATCGCCGACAGTTCCGCTTCCAACTCGCGCCGATCATCGGCAACGCGCAGCACCGTTTGCCCAGTCACCGGAGGCGCGAGCGCCGCCAAGGATTGGGACACCTGATTCTTCCACGACATGTTCCCACCCCTTCATCAAGCGTCGAATGGCGAATGTATCCCCCACATTCACTGCCGACTTCTTACTTCTTCGCGGCCTTCCCCTCCGGCCGCACGCTGTGCTCGTGCCCGTCGTACGAGATCACAGTCTTAACATCGTCCAGCACCGTCTCGATATGCACCGGGCGCGTCCACAATTTGACCAGGTTGACCAACGTGTCCCGGGCATAGTTCGTCTGCAATTCTACGCCGTTGAAATCGTGCTCCAAAAACAACTCGCCGCGATTCTTGTAATTCGCGTCGCGCACCCGGATCGACGGCCGGCCCCGGTTCGTGAGGCTAAACATCAGACGCTGCTTGATCTTGGGAAATTCCCGCGTTTCGATCTCATAGGCGTCGCTGTCCTCGTTGTAGCCAAACGAGAACATCTTGTGCCGCTGGCAGAATTCGAGCGTCAGGAATTCGTCGATGAACGTCAGGTCGTTGTGAATCCGGCGGACTTCGAAGATCTTTTCGCGCCCCTTGTTCTCCTCGGTGTTCCAGGTGCGCTTCGCTTCCAGGTCGTCGCACTCCTCGTAGTCGCGGCCGTGGCGGCCGGTGTTCCAGCGCTCTTCGATATGTCGGTACATCTCCACGCCGAGCTTGTACGGATTCAACCGGCCCGGCGACGTGGCCAACGTGCCGGCGTTGTGGTCGGCGTAGTTGATCACGTCCCCAGGCTCGAGACCGTGCCGCGTCATGATCATCGAGTGCCAGTAACTGGCCCAACCTTCGTTCATGATCTTCGTCTGCGCCTGTGGGACGAAGTAATACGCCTCGTCGCGAATGATCGACAGCACGTCCAACTGCCAGGGACGCAACGGCGCGTGTTCCAACAGGAACAGCATCACATCGCGGGCGGGCGTGGCAGGAAAATTGCTTTCCGCGACTTGCTTTTGCTTGAGCGCCTCGGCCTCTTCGCGCATAGCGCCGGGCGGATTGACGAACTGCTCCATGTACCCCTTGGCCGCGAACCGTCCTGGGCGCGGCGCTTCGTCTTCCGCATCCGGCGCCGGCACATGGCGAATCGGATCATCGAAACGCTTGATGGCCTGCGAATGGATGTCGATCAAGTCTTCGATGCTCAGGCAGGCGTCGATAAACTGCTCGACTTCGTCGACGCCAAAGCGATCCATGTACCGGCGAATCCGGTTTCCATGGTTCGCCATCTGATCCATCATCTTGCGATTCGTGTACTTGAACCACTCGTTGCACTTGAAGAAATCGCAGTGCCCGTAAACGTGGGCCATCACCAGCTTTTGGTCCGTCAGCCCGTTGGACCGCATCAGGTATGCGTAGCACGGATTGTTGTTGATCACCAGCTCGTAGATCTTCTGCAATCCGTAGACGTAGCCCTTCGACAGCTCTTCGTATTCCATCCCGAACCGCCAGTGCGGATACCGCGTGGGAAACCCGCCATAGGCCGCGATCGCGTTGAGCTGGTCGTAGTCGACGACTTCGAAAATCGTCGGAAAGAAATCCAGCCCGTAGCTGCGCGCATAGCCTTCCATCTGGCCCTGAATATCAGCCAGGTAAGCCGGCAACGGTTCTGGGGAGTGGATGGACATGCGGGAGGAGTAAAGGAGTAAAGGAGTAAAGGAGTAAAGGAGTAAAGGAGTAAAGGAGTAAAGGAGACGGCGGCTGAAATCGTGGTGCTGAAACTACTTTCCTCCTCTTCTCCTTTACTCCTCTCTCCTACTTTCCTTTCCCCAAAAACTGCTTAATCGCCCCATAAATTCCGTCCTTGTTTTTGATTTCCGCGATCACCAGGTTTTCGTTTTTTTCGC
>JALHLM010000446.1 GCA_022844585.1 Pirellulales bacterium
ACGCACTGCAGGCGGCGCGGACGGCCAGGTTTTCATCCGCGTGATGTGAAAGGATCCGTTGCTCATGGCGCTCCACAAAGTCGAAGACATTCGCAACATTGCCTTCTGCGGACACGGCACGGCCGGCAAGACGACGCTGGTCGACAAGTTTCTGAACAAGACGGGCACGGTGAAGCGTCCGGCCAGCGTGGACGACAAGACGAGCATCTGCGATTTCGACGAAGAGGAAAAGCATCACAAGCATACGATCGAGGCGTCGGTCGTGCACTTCGAGCACGGCGGCAAGCACTTCAATGTGATCGACACGCCGGGCTATCCGGACTTCATCGGGCAGACCATCGGCGCCTTGCGCGCGGTCGACGTGGCGGTGATTGTGATCAACGCCCATTCGGGCATCGGCGTCAACACGCGGCGCGTGTTCAAGGAATCAGGCGACGCCGGTTTGGGGCGGATCATCGTCATCAACAAGATGGATACCGAGAACATCGACTACCCGAAGTTGCTCGCCAGTATTCAGGAACTCTTCGGCAGCGCGTGCGTGCCGTACAACGTGCCGATCGGTTCCGGGCACGATTTCAAAGGCGTGGCGAGCGTGCTGCATCCGCCGGCGGATACGACCGGCGCGTTGATCGATCCGCACAAGTATTCGGACAAATTGCTCGAATCGATCATCGAAATTGACGAAGAAGTGACCGCGAAGTATTTCGACGGCGAAGTGCCGGACGATGCGCACCTGGCGGATCTTGCGGCGCACGCCGTGGCGGGCGGGACGTTGATTCCGGTGCTGTGTTGCGCCGGCAAGGCAGATTTGGGCGTGAATGAATTGCTCGATGCGTTGGCGCTCTGCGCGCCGTCGCCGGCGCTCGTGCCGCGCAAGGCGAAAGATGCCTCGGGCAATGAAGTGGAATTGAAGCCGGATCCGGCGGGGCCGCTCGTGGCGCAAGTCTTCAAGACGCGGATCGATCCGTTCGTGCAAAAGATCAGCTTCGTGCGGCTGTTCTCCGGCACGCTCAAGAAGGAGGATACCGTTCACGCGAGCACGGCCCGGAAGGGGCTGAAGATTGCGCAACTGTTTCGCGTGCAGGCGAGTGAAACGCAGCCGATCGACGCCGCCGGCGCGGGGGACATCGTGGCGCTCACGAAGATGGAAGACCTGCACACGAATTGCACGCTCGGCGACTACACGATGACGCCGATCAAGTTCCCGACGCCGATGGTGGGCCTCGCGGTGACGCCAAAGACGCGCGGCGACGAAGCGAAGTTGTCCGGCGCGTTACACAAGCTCGTGGAAGAGGATCCCACGTTCCATACCGATCGCGATCAGCAAACGCACGAGCTGGTGGCAACCGGCATGAGCGAGTTGCATCTTCAACTGCTGCGCGAACGCCTCAAGCGTCGCGACAAGGTGGAATTGGAATCGCACGAGCCGAAGATTCCGTATCGCGAAACGATCGCCAACAACGCCGAAGGAAGCTACCGGCACAAGAAGCAATCGGGCGGCCGCGGGCAGTTCGGCGAAGTGCATATTCGCATGTATCCCTTCCCGGAAGGGACCAAGGTCGAAGACTTCGTCACGAAGGCGCGCTTTCCGTCGATGCGCGAGTTTCATTTCGACAAGGACAGTAATTTCCTCTGGGTCGATTCGATCGTCGGCGGCACGATTCCGAACAACTTCCTGCCGGCCGTGGAGAAGGGCTTCAAAGAACGACTCGGGAAAGGCGTGATCGCCGGCTACCGGGTCAAGAACGTCTGCGTCGAAGTTCACTTCGGCAAACATCATCCGGTGGATAGCTCGGAAGCGGCGTTCAAGACGGCCGGCTCGATGGCGTTTCGCAACGTGTTTCAACAAGCGAAGCCGTCGCTGCTGGAACCGATCGTCACGCTGCACGTGACCGTTCCCGGCGAAAAACTCGGCGACATCAGCAGCGACATGTCAGGCCGCCGCGGCCGCGTGCTGGGGATGGACTCCGCCGGCGGCGATTTGCAAACCGTGAACGCGGTCGTCCCGCTGGCGGAAGTGACGACGTACGCCCGGGCGCTGTCCAGCATCACCGGCGGCCAAGGCAGCTACACGATGGAATTCAGCCACTACGACGTGGTGCCCGGCAACATCCAAAAGGAGATCATGGAGAAGGCGGTGATGAAGGAGGAGGAAGAGGAGTAGGGGCTGGCGTTGTTCACAGCTCGAAATGGGGAGGGTATAATTGGCGATATGAGCATCTCGCCATTTGAGTCAACCGCCGGCGCTGAGTTTGCAGTTCGTGTGGCCGATGGCCGCAGCGACAGCGCGGCCGCGCTGCGCGAACTGCACAGCGGTGATGTGATGACGCGAGAAGAATTTCACGCGCTCTATGAAGTAACGCCCGCCGGATTTAAGGCCGAGCTAATCGACGGAGTAGTATTCGTGGCATCCCCAGTTGGCCAATGGCATGGCGACTACATTTACTTTCTTGGCGGGCTTCTTTTCTCCTATCAGTCAAGAACGCCAGGAGTCTCTGGAAACACGAATTCCACTCTCTTGCTGGGACCTCGCGACGAACCTCAGCCAGACTTGTTGCTGCGGATTCCGCCAGAATTCGGTGGGCGAACTTGGACCGAGCCGGGCAAAGTGGAGTATCTTGCAGGGCCTCCTGAATTGGTGATCGAGATCGCACATAGTACGCGCACCGTCGACCTCCAGACCAAGCGCCTCGCTTACCAACGACACGGCGTGCAGGAATACCTCGTCGTCTGTGTGGGCGACCGCGAAATTCGCTGGTTCGACCTGACGCGGGACGAGCGACTGCAAGTTCCTGCCGATGGCATTGTACGTGCCAGTCGCTTTCCGGGATTATGGCTAGATGTTCGAGCGATCATGGAATTGAATTCCAATGCCGCCCTGAAGGCCCTTGAAGCCGGTCTCGCTTCGCCGGAGCACGCCGAGTTCGTGCAGCGTCTCGAAGCCGAGCGAGCGCGTATCGCAACAGGGCAAACGACGCCGAAGTAGGAACCAGCGTCAGTTCAGTTCCGACGCTTCTTCCCAATGCTCGTAGAGTTTCGGCAGCGCTGCTTGTTGCGCCGATAGCTCTTGCTGTAGTGTGCGGACGCGATCGCCGTCGCGGAGGGCTTCCGGCGAGGCCATTTCCTGGTGTAGTTGTTCGATGCGCGTCTCGCGGTCGAAGATTTCTTTTTCCAGATCGGCGACCTTGCGGTAGGGGAATTTGCGCTTACGCTTTTCGCCTGACGCGGCGCTGGATGATTTCTCGGGCGCGGAAGGTGATGGCGCGGACGCACGCCCGTTGGTGGCGGGCGCGGCGTTGCGCGTCAGGTGGAGGTAGGTGTCGTAGTTTCCTTCGACGACGCGGAAGCGGTGCGGTTCCACGACGAGGACGTGGTCGGCGGCGCGGTTGAGGAAGTAGCGGTCGTGGCTGACCATGATGACGGTGCCGTCGAACTTGTTGATCGCTTGCTCCAGTGCGTCGCGCGACCAGAGGTCAAGATGGTTCGTCGGTTCGTCGAGGATCAGGACGTTGGCGTCTTGGGCCGCCAATTGCGCGAGTGCTGCCTTACCGCGCTCGCCGCCGCTGAGGCTACGGACTTGCTGGAAGACGATGTCGCCCGTCAGGCCGAAGCGCGCCAGGATGTCGCGGCGTTGTTGGATGTTGAATTCTTTCTTGGGCGGGCGGACCGCTTCGACCACTTCGAGATCGTCGTCGACGCCGCTGAGACGCTGATCGTAGTAGCCAATCTTCACGCCAGAACCAAGAATGACGCGTCCCGCGGTGGGGCGCTCTTCGTCGACGAGGCAACGCAACAGCGTCGTCTTGCCGGTGCCGTTGGGGCCGAGAATGCCCCAGCGTTCGCCACGCAGGATGTCGAACGTCAGATCCTGGAACAGCGGCCGATCGTACGATTTCGCCAGCCCCTCGACGCGGATGACGATGTCGCCGGTGCGCGACGCGGGCGTAAAACCCATCGGCGGCGCTTGGATCGCGCGTGGCGGGTCGACTCGTTCGATGCGTTCGAGCTTCTTGCGGCGGTCCTGTGCTTGCGTGGATTTCTGGCCGTAGATGTTGCGGCGGATGTAGTCTTCGGCCTTCTCAATATACTCCTGCTGCTTTTCGAAGGCGCGCCGCTCGACCTCGACGCGCTCCGCCTTTTGTCGCCAGTAGGCGGAGAAATTGCCGACGTAGCTGTCGACGGTGCCGTGGAACAACTCCAGCGTGCGGTTGGTGACCTTGTCGAGAAAATACCGGTCATGGCTGACCAGCAGCACCGCTTGCGGGCTCTCGGCGAGAAACGATTCCAGCCATTGCGTGGCTTCGATATCCAAGTGGTTCGACGGTTCGTCGAGCAGCATCAGGTCCGGCTCCGCCAGGAGCAATTTCGCCAGGAGCAGCCGGTTCTGTTGACCGCCGCTCAATTGATCGACTGGCTGGTGGTAGCCCGCGCGGGCGAAACCGAGCCCATCCAGGACTTGCTCGATCTTGCGGTCCAGGTGGTAGGCGTCGCGGATTTCCAGTTCGTGTTGCACGCGGTCGAAGCGGACCGAAAGTCGCATGCGCTCGGCGTCGTCGGCGGCCGCGATCTGATGCGCCAAATCCTCGGCCTCGTGCTGCAGCGCGATCAGTGATGCGAGCGCCCGTTTGGCCTCGTCCCAGAGCGTGGCCCCGGGAGCGAAATCCGGGTGCTGCTCCAGAAATGCCAGCGACGCCGATTGGTGCGTAACGATCTGGCCGCTATCCGCGTCGACCTGGCCCGCGACGATTCGCAGCAGGGTCGATTTGCCGGCGCCATTCGGACCGACCAGGCCGGCCTTGTCGCCGGGACGAATCTCGAACGAAACGCCGTCCAGGACGGGCTCCGGCCCGAAGTGTTTGGTGACGTTTTCGACGGACAACAGAATCATGCGGACCTACGAACGGGGAGGGCGGCGACCAGGGTAAATCATACCCGGGACGACGTTTAGGGCGGTAGGCGGGACGTGAACGGGCGGGAACGAGTCGGCCATTGCGCCAAGCGACTTGTCAACGCCATGTAAAAGGGGTTGGGTGCCACTGGCGGCTTGTCCGCCAGTGCGGGATTTGATTAGGCATTACGCGGCTGTCCCCC
>JALHLM010000447.1 GCA_022844585.1 Pirellulales bacterium
ACTGCTTATCGGAAGCTAGATTTCAGCACGGAATGCGTTCCCCAGCGTTGGTCAGACGTGGATCGCTCCGCACCTCCCACCCGCAGGCTTCGCGCGTCATGTCGACCGTCGGCAGCATCCTTTTGGATCAACAAATCCTCCTTGAAAGCGGCACCAACGAGCTGGAAATGTTGGTCTTCCGCGTGGCGGACTACACGTTCGGCATCAATGTGGCCAAGGTCCGCGAAGTGCTCGCGTTGCAGCCGATCACGCGCCTGGCCAAAGCGCATCGCTCAGTGCGCGGCGTCTTCAAACTGCGCAACCGCGTCATTCCTTGCGTCTCGCTCGTCGATCATTTGGAGCTTCCCTCCAATGGCGAAGAGGGGGAACGCACGATGATTCTGACCGACTTCAACCAGCAGCAGACGGCGTTCCTGGTCGATCACGTGGAGCGGATTCATCGTCTGAGCTGGGAGCAAATTCTCAGCGTGCCGCCGCTGATGGCAATGTCGCATTCACCGCTGACGGCTGTGGCGCGCTGCAATGATCGCTTGGTCGTATTGCTGGACTTCGAATTAATCATCGACCAGGTGACCGGCTTCGAACTGGATGCCAAGGAAGCGCCGAATCCGCATCAGGTGCCGCGCGATTCAATGCGCGTGCTCGTTGCGGACGACTCGGCCACCGTGCGCGAGGCCATCACCAAGACGTTGCGCGCCAGCGGGTACACGAATACAACGTCCTTTTCCAACGGCACCGACGCCTGGCGCGAGATTCAAACTCGGTTCAAGCAACGCGGCCGCGTGGAAGACGTCGGCGACCTGTTGGTCAGCGATGTCGAAATGCCGCAGATGGACGGGCTGCATCTCACGAAATGCGTCAAGGATCATCCTGAACTGCGCCGCATTCCGGTGGTGTTGTACTCCTCGCTGATTACGGCGGACAATCACAAGAAAGGTCAGTCGGTCGGCGCGGACGCACAAATCTCCAAGCCACAGCTCAACAAGGTCGTCGCCTTGGCAGACGAATTGATCAGCAAGGCTCGTGGAGGAACGTATGCCTCGCCAACGATTGCGGCGTCGCCGGTTGAAGTGCCGGTCAAACCGCAACCGACTCCCGTCGCCGTCGCGCCCGTGATTTCAGCGCCCGAAGCGCCCCGTCCAACGGTCGCTCCCGCGAGCGCCGCGCCGCAGCGCACCGTTCAGTCCGCGTCCGCCGCCGTCGCCAGTGCGATGCAGAGCACGGCCACCGTCGCGAGGCCGTCGGCGGCGACGTCAACGTCCACCGATTTGGAGTTCGACCGCGTCGATCGCCAGCTGTGGCGCACGTTCGTGCAAGAATTGCAGTCGCACCTGGTGCGATTGAGCGACTTGTCGGAACAACTCAGTGCGGGGACGGCCGATGCGCCTGCTATGCAGGAAATGGGCCGGATTCTGCATTGCATCAAAGGTGCGGCTATGGTGGTGCCGATCGACACGGTCGCCCGCGCGACACACTTGCTAGAAAGCTTGCTGGGCCACGTGCGGCACACGCCGTCTCCCCAGTCGAGCGTCGTGTTCGAACAATACGCGGATTGGCTCGGCGATCTCTGCGGCCCGACGTCGGATCCCCGCGCGGCCCTGGCCCGGGGCCCCGAACTCGAGTGCGATCTCGCCATGGCGCTCACCAGCGCCGCTGGTTAAGGCGCCTTGGTGTCTGTAGCCGAGGTCTGTGACCTCGGCGCGTTGGACGGCGCTACGTCCACTCCGTCCGAGGTCACAGGCCTCGGCTACCGAAGGCGATTTGTCCTGCGCGCCGGTTCACGCTATCGTAGCGGCATCGCCAGGTCCCACCTCTGGAGGTTGCTCCCGTGAATCGTGCCCGCGCCCTCGTTCTGCTCCTGGTCTTGTTTCTCAGCGCGAACGTCCCCGTTCTTCATGCGGCGGATGAACAGGAATCGCTGAAGGTCATGACCTACAACGTCCGCTACGCCAGCGACACGCCGCCCAATGCCTGGGGCGCGCGGTTGCCTGTGGCGTTGGAGATGCTCGCGGAACAACAGCCGGATATCATCGGCACGCAGGAAACGCAGTATCGCCAGGTCAAAGATTTTGCCACGCACCTGGAGGGCTACGATTGGATCGGCCTCGGGCGCGAGGGAGGCAGTCGCGGCGAGTTCATGGCCATGTACTATCGCACCGAGCGGCTGGAGCCATTGGAGTTCGACCACTTCTGGCTCTCCGATACGCCGGATCGAATTGGTTCCTCGACCTGGGGCAACTCGAATCGTCGCATGGTCACCTGGGCGCGCTTTCGGGATCTTGCCATGCAGCGCGAGTTCTATTGCTTCAACACGCATTTCGATCATGAAATCCAGCCCGCCCGCGAGAAGAGCGCCGCGTTGCTATGGGAGCGGATTCAAGCGCTCGATACGAAACTTCCCGTCATCGTCCTTGGCGATTTCAACGCCGTGGCGCAGCACAACGTCGCCTACGATCTGCTTGTTGGCGAAGGCAAATTGAACGACGCCTGGCTCACCGCGGCGGAACGCGGTCCGTTGTTCGCCACCTTCCATGGCTACCATCGGCCCCAGCCGGACGGCAGCCGCATCGATTGGATCCTGACGCGCGGCCCTGTGCGCTGCGAGCGCGCCGAGATCATCACTTTCGAACGCGACGGGCAATACCCCAGCGACCATTTCCCCGTCACCGCGCGACTCCACTTCGAACCAGCGAACTAGTTTCTCAACACCAACCCGAAGCGCCAGCGAGGGGGCGAAGACGAATCAAGCGCGCCATCATTGCGCTGAAATCGAACGCCGCTCCGGTTGCATACGCGAGATGTGGATTGCAAACCACTCCACCAGCATTCCAATGACTGCGCGAAAACACGTGTAAGTGCGCCATAGGTGACATCACCCATGCACGCGCGTTCATCCGCCAACTAGGCAATGTCTGGGTGCCGGCTTGCTGTTCCGCGCACGAATGATTAAGGTGCCTTTTTCCTACGAGTCGTACTGGCGTTTGACGTTAACGAGGCGTTTGTGAATGTCTGCCCGAGGGCCTGGGATGCACCGCCCACGGTGCATTGGTTGAACCATGACCCAGAGTTGGAAGACGCGATCAACCTGCTGGCCGCAGAGCTAGGCTTTCAAATAGTCGCCTACCCTTCGGTGGAAGCATTCTTGGAGCGCTCGACGGCGGATACGCGCGACTGCATCGTGCTCAATTGGCAAATGCCTGGCGCGAACGAAGTCGCCGCCGCGGAAGTGTTGAGAGCGCGGCGCGATCGCATGCCCATCATCGGCTTCGTCCGCGGCGCCACGGTGCGGATGGCGGTCGAAGGGATGCAGCAGGGCGCGTTCGACTTTCACGCCTGGCCGATTGAACCCTTGGTACTCGGCGCTTCGATCGCGCGCGCCGTGGCGAAGTTCGAGGCGGAGCGCGGGCTAGCGCTGCAGCGCGCCTGCGTCGAGCGGCGCTTGTCGTCGCTCACGGATCGGGAACGTGAAGTCATGGAGTTCGCCACGCAGGGATTCTCCACACGCGACATCGCCGAACGGCTCGGCATCAGCCCCAAGACCGCGGAGCATCACCGCGCACGGCTACTCAACAAAATGCAAGTCGCCAACATGACCCAGCTCATTGTGCTGGTGTTGCGAAATCGGTGACGGTGTATTTGGGAACCGCGAAAGTCGCGAAAAGACACGAAAAGGTTTGGGGGGCAGAGCTTCGTTGAATCAGCGCTTTTTACGCGCCCGGCGAATCTCAGCGCCAATCCAAGGTCAAATCGGCAAGTCGATGCAAGACTGCCCGTAAGTACCTTTTCGCGCTTTTTCGCGTCTTTCGCGGTTCCATCCGGTTCGGCAATGGCTTGTGAAGGCCGCCCGTTTGACCGGAGTGGCGTACCAGCCTTTAATCAGAGGAGTGTTGGTTCGTCCTTGGAAGTTCGGTTGAAATGCGTTCGCTCCTTCAAGTCGCCGTGCGGGTGGCCGTGTTGCTGCTGGCGACCAGGGCGTTCTTGATCGCGCCGATCGTCGTGCCGACCAGTTCCATGGCGCCGACACTGCTCGGCGTGCACGGCGACGCGGTTTGTCCGACATGCGGGCGCGCCATCCAATGGGGCACGGACATCACCAGCTTCGACACCGCGCGCGTGGTTTGTTTCCATTGCGGGGCGGAACAGACAGCGTTTGACCAGCGCGCTATCATCGGCGGGGACCGGCTGCTCGTCGATCGCAGCGCCTACTGGTTGCGAGGCCCGCGCCGCTGGGAAATGGCCGTGGTGCGCGACCCGGCTTCGCCCGATCGCTGGCTCGTCAAACGCGTGGTCGGCTTGCCGGGCGAAACGATTTCGTTGCGTGACGGCGATCTGTTCAACGGAGACGCGCGGGTCAAGAAATCGCTGGCTCAGTTTCGCTTGATCGCCATCCCGGTCTACGATTCCACCGACATTTCGCCAAGCAACGCCACGTCCTCCTTTCGCGGCCAGGACGCGACGTCCCAATGGGAACGCCATACTCGGCAGGGCGCTGACACTTTCTTGCGCCTCCCGGCGCCGAAGGCGATCACGGCGGACACCGCGCCAACCATCGACTGGCTCGTCTATCATCCGCCCGCGAAGGCGCTCGCGGAGGGCGCGGCCGGAGGTTCCATCACCGATGCACTACCGCACAACCAAGACCTATTGCGTCATCCCTTTCCGGTGACCGACGTGCTACTCAACTGCCGTGTCCGTTGGCAGGGGGACGGCGCGATCGCTATCCGCTTGCCGGCGCGCGCCGACGTGCTTATTCGCTTGGAACCAAAAGCCGGACAGGTCGAAATACTAGTCGATGGCGTATCGCGCTGGAACGAGACCGTTGCCTTCGAGGGCGAATACGCTTCCGCCTTTCCGCTCACTGCCTCCCATTGCGACGGACGCGTGCTGCTGGAAGTCGCCGGGCAGTTACTGGCCTTCGACTTGGACGAGCTGGCAGGCGTTTCCAGCCCCGCTGTAAACGTCGCCGGGGAGATCGCCATCGGGGCGCAGGGCGTCGGCGTCGAGATCACCAACCTCCGCCTGGAGCGTGATATTTACTACTCGGAACCGCCGGAACTGGCCGGCGCGCCCTGGGAATCGCTGTCCCTGGGC
>JALHLM010000448.1:0-2694 GCA_022844585.1 Pirellulales bacterium
CGCCGGGCAGAATTGGCGTGACGACCAGCCCGGTTTCGCAGAAGACGATCACGAACAGAATCAGATACGTCCACAGACCATAGTCGCGGATCACATCGGTCAGATGCTGATCGAGGTGCAGAAAGAGATCGACGATTTGCTTCAACGTTTCCATGTGCGCTGCCTGGGCCAGGGGAGCACCATTCTGGGCGGCGAAGGGAGACGCTGGCTAGGGCAGGAATGCACCACGGAGACGCGGAGAAGGGAAGGAGAAGCGAAGGTGCAAGCGGTTACGCGGCGCGTTTCCGTGGGGCCGTGGCGTGGCGCTCGTCGGCCACGCGTTTTACGAGGTTGAGCAGTTCTCGCTCGAAACGGTTACGCTCGAAGCGCTCCGCGTTGCGGCGAGCGAGGGTTGGTGAGAATTGTTGCGGGTGGGCCTCGAACCAGCGGATGGCCTCGGCCAGCGAGGCGGCCGTTTGCTCCGGGAAGAAGGCGGCCGTCCCAATGTGTTCGTCGTCGGCGGCGAGGAGCGTTTCCGTGGCGCCCCCCTGGCCAAAGGCGATCACCGGCGTCCCGCAGGCTTGGGCTTCGACCGGGGCGATGCCGAAATCCTCATGGGCGGCGAACAAGAGCGCGCGGCAGCGGCGCAAGTGGTCGCGGATCGAATCGTCGCTCTGCCAGCCAGTGAACTTAACGTGCGGCCCCGCCAGCTTTTGCAGGCGCGCCCGTTCCGGCCCGGCGCCGATCACAACCAGCCGCCGTCCCAGGATGCGGCAGGCTTCGATCGCCAACTCGACCCGCTTGTACGGCACCAGCGCCGAAAAGCAGAGATAGAAGTTCTCGCGCGCCGCGGCAGACTGCGAAAAGTACTCCGTATCGACAGGCGGATAAACGACCGCGCTCTCGCGACCGTAGCACTCGCGAATCCGGTCCGCGATGGTCCGGCTGATCGCCACGAACTGCGTGACGCGCTCGGCCGTGGCGCGGTCCCAATCGCGGATGCGGTCCAGCACTTGGTTCCGCGCCCAATCCCAGGGGCGCGGCCAGGCGGAGGCATCATCCTGGCCGAGATATTGATCGCGCAGGTGCCAGGCGTAACGCATTGGCGTGAAGCAATAGCAGGCATGCGGCACGCCCGTCGGTACGCGAATGCTCTTGGCGACCGCATGGCTAAAGCTGAGCACCAGGTCGACGTCCGCCGGCAATTCCAAGCTCTCAATCGCCCGCGGCATCAACGGCAGCAGGTGACGATAATGCTTCGACGCCCCCGGCAGCTTCTGCAAAAAGCTGGTGCGAATATCCATCCGCTCAATGACCGGCGACAACTTGCCCGGCCGATGCAACAGCGTGAACAGCGGCGCCTCGGGAAACCGCGCGCAAAACGCCTCCAGACACTTCTCGCCACCGCGCATGCCGGTCAGCCAGTCGTGGACAAGGGCGATTTTCACGGGTCTTACATCTCAAGCCGCGGGCAGTGGGCAAGCTGGGGGCGGAATGGTCTCAAAATATGCAGGTGTTGGTCAAGATGAATCGGCGAGTTACGGAATTTCACCACGGAGGTCACGGAGAGCACGGAGGGAGAAAAAAGCTCGTTGAACCGCGGAGGCGCTGAGACGCGGAGAGGGGAAAGGGAGAAAGGGGAGACTTAACCGCGAACGACGCGAAATAAGTGCGACGTATGAAGCAACGACGCCACACTTAATGATTCACCTTTCGTGTCATTTCGCGTGTTTCGCGGTCAAATCTCCCCCCTCTCCCCCCGCCTCTCCGCGTCTCAGCGCCTCCGCGGTTCAATCAGTTCTCCCCTCCGTGCTCTCCGTGCCTCCGTGGTGAAAACCCGCCCGGCGGCCGTAACTTGTTCCACGCGAGGGCCGTTGGTAAAATCGCCCCTTCTTCACATTTCACCCAGACGCGCAAGGTTCGCGGGGGATTACACTTGAGTACTGGCAAGCAGCACAAGATCGCCGTCATCGGCGGCGATGGCACGGGCCCGGAAGTCGCGCGCGAAGGACTGAAGGTCCTGGAGGTTGTCTCCAAGCTGGAAGGCTTTCGCTATTCGCTGGACCACCTCAATTACGGCGGCGAGCACTACCTCAAGACCGGCGAAATCTTGCCCCCTGGCGCTGTCGACAAGCTGCGCGGCTACGACGCCATTTTCCTGGGCGCGATCGGCCATCCTGACGTGAAGCCGGGCGTGTTGGAGAAGGGCCTGCTGCTGGAATTGCGGTTCCAGCTGGATCAGTACATCAACCTCCGCCCGGTGAAACTGTTCCCGGGCGTCGAGACCCCGCTCAAGGACAAGGGCCCGGCCGACATCGATTTCGTCGTCGTCCGCGAGAACACCGAAGACCTTTACTGCGGCGTCGGCGGCTTCCTGAAAAAGGGGACGCCGGACGAGGTCGCCATGCAGTCGGCCGTTTACACCCGCAAAGGCTGCGAGCGCTGCATCCGCTGGGCGTTCGATTTCACCCGCAAGCGCAATAACCCGAAGAAGATGCTCACGCTGGTCGCCAAGACCAACGTGCTCACGTACGGGCATGACCTCTGGTGGCGGACGTTCCAGGAAGTCGCGAAGGAATATCCGGATATTAAGCCGGACTACAACCACGTCGACGCCTGCTGCATGTGGATGGTGAAGAACCCCGAGTACTACGACGTGATCGTGACGACGAACATGTTCGGCGACATCATCACCGACCTCGCGGGCATCCTGCA
>JALHLM010000448.1:2704-5062 GCA_022844585.1 Pirellulales bacterium
GGCGGCATGGGCGTGGCGGCGGGCGGGAATATCAATCCCGATCCAGGCGGCGTCAGCATGTTCGAACCGATGGGCGGCAGCGCGCCGAAGTATACGGGCCAAAACGTGATCAACCCGATCGCCGCCATCAACGCGATGAGCATGCTGCTCGATCAGATCGGCGAAACCAAGGCCGCCGCGCGGGTCATGCAGGCGATTCAGCACGTGACCGGCAAGAAGATGAAAAGCCAAGCCGCCGGCAAAATGGGCTTCGGCACCAGCGAAGTCGGCGATCTGGTGTGCGCGGCACTGTAGCGCGGCTAGCGGGTAATGCGCTTTTTTCGAGCGGAATCCATCTCGTGATTTCCGATCGCGAACAGTAGATCGGCGGCATTTGCCCGAACGCGCATCGGCTGCGGCGCGATTTGCCTCGCGCGCGTGACAACATCGACAGGTGGCGCTGCACGGGATTCATCGGCGTCCCGCCCAAAATTGTTGCGGACCGCGTTGAGGTCGGCAATGTCCACATCGCCGTCATGGTCGGCGTCGCCAAACTCCGTGCCGCCGAAGTGGTTGCGAACATTGTTCAGGTCGACGATGTCGACTCGGCCATCGAAGTTGGTATCGCCGAGCGGCGCGGTCAGCTTCCATAGTTCGAAGCCGTGAGCGCCGTCGTTCGCAGCAAAGTAAACCGTGTTGCCGCGCAAAGCGATTTCTGGCGTGCGCCAAGCGTCGCCATAGGCCATCGACCCCATGGGACCGGGCGCGAGATCGCGCACCATGCCAAAGTCTCCTCCAACAGTCACTTGCCACAACTCGCGACCGTGAACGCCGTCGTCGCCCGTGAAGAAGATTGAGCCGCCCGCAGCCGTCAAGTTTGTCGGCCACAGACTAGCCGTGCCAGGCAAGATGTCGGCCAGCATGTAGGTGCCTTCTGCAGTTCCGTCGGAGATCCATAATTCCCGACCATGAACGCCGTCATTTGCGATGAAAACGAGCCGATCGCCGAACGGAATCGCTTCTCCGATGCCTGACACACCAGCAACCCTCCTTGTCCCTTCGGTCGTTCCATCCGTCAGCCAGAGCCCGTATCCGGCCTGCGGGTTCATGCCGGCAAAGTACAGTTTGTCGCCAGCCACTGTCAGCAAAGCGCCTACCGCATTCCATTTCTCGTCCAGGGTTGTTGTCCCCTCCAATGTGCCATCGGTACTGCGGAAGCCATCAGTCCGAGAAAAGAAATAGAGTTTGTCGCGATAGACGGCCGTTGCGCGAGGATCATTGTGAACATGCCCCAATGACACCAATCCTCCTGGCTCACCGTTACTGCTCCAAAGCTCAGGCTCAATTGGGGCAGAGAGGGGAAAGAAAAAACGTGTAGAATTGCCGACGGGTTGCGCGCCCGTCGGATTCCTCAGTAGGCCCCACCCTGGCAATGAATCGACCACTTGCGTGCCCTGGCCCGTCCCATCGGTCCGCCAAATCGTCCGCCCTCCGGCGGTCGTAAAGTAGATGTGTTGCCCCACGACTGTAAAGTTAAACTCGTTCGCATCCCAAAAGTTAGGTACGAGTTCCGCGATTCGCACTGCACCTGTATCGCTTCCATCCGACTTCCAAATCTCTTGCCCCGACATGAATTCGCTGGGCATGTGCCCGAAAATGACAGAATCGCCGAACGGCACAAGGGGATCATTGGGGTATAGGTAACCTCGCGCAAATTGACCAATCGTTGGAATTGTCACGGAGTCGTCTGTGCGGATAACGCCCACATCCAATCCAATTCGGAAGAACAACTGATCGCCAGCCAAAACTAAGCCGCGCGGATCTGCGCTTGCCGTGCCGAGGGCCAGGTCAGCGAATAGCGCCGTTCCTTCTACTGTACCGTCGCTGATCCATGCCTCAGAGCCGACTTGTTCATCTATCGCGCCGAACCAGAGCAGCCCATTTGAGACAGCCAGCCTCGGCGTGAAAGCCGGCGCGACGATGCGGACGTCAATGAATTGTTTGGTCCCCTCGACGGTGCCGTCGCTCCGCCAGAGCCGAGGCGCAGTGACGCCAAGGAGGTCGATATAGACAAAGAAGAATGCATCGGCGAACCACATCGCGCCGCCTGGTACGCCGTCCTCGGGCAATTCACCGTCCTCGGTCAATCGCTCCACCAGACCATTGTGCAGACGCCATAGTTCTCGGCCATGTAACTGGTCATCGGCGAAGAAATACAAGTCGTCTCCCACCCGCGTCAAATAGTTTGGCCTCGACGTCGGCAGCGAAGAGCCTGTTCCGACAGCAAGGTCCGCAACTAGCCAAGTGCCTTCCGACGTGCCGTCGGAGCGCATGAGCTCGCGTCCATGGACGCCGTCATCGGCGACGAAATAGACGATG
>JALHLM010000449.1 GCA_022844585.1 Pirellulales bacterium
CTGCTCGGTCTGGCGGTGCTGTTCTTGGGCATCGTTTGCATGCGCGGGTTCGGGTCGCGTTCTAACTACTAAGGTCGATAAACGTCGCGTCGGCGCGCGACGAAGGGATTGCCAATGACGTTTGAATTGCTGGCGAATTTGAGTCTCTGGGACGTACAAGTGCCGACCTCCTTGGCCTTGGCCGCTGTGGCGGTAATGGGCTACATGGTCGGGCGTTGGCGCAATGCGTCGCCGCAGAACATCGTGGCGATCGAATCGCGCCGCGAAGTGAAGCGCGCGCAATTGGTTGCCAAAGAGCTGGAGCAAATCGCCGAGCAAGTTCGCGTCAATCTCGCCAAACATCACGCCAGCGTGGCGAATTTCAAAGATCGCGTAAAACAAATGGGCGGCAACAACGCCCACGAAGGCTGGCACGACGTCTGCCGCGAAGCGGAAGGCATTCTCGGGCCCACGTTGGAACTCGCGCAGCAAATCGCGCGGGCCTATGACGAAATCCGCCAGCAGGGCAATCACCTGATGACGCTGACCGAGATGCGGACCGATCCGCTGACCGGCGTCAACAATCGCCGCGCGTTGGAAGAGATGCTCGGCAATCTGTTCACGATGCGCAGTCGGTACGAGTTGCCGTTCTCGGTGGCGCTCATCGACGTGGACGGCTTCCGCAAGGTGAATGAAGAAGAAGGGCACGCCCGCGGAGATCGTGTGCTGCAATCGCTCGCGCGGTTGTTGGCCGATAGCTTGCGCGAGACCGACTTCGTGGCCCGGTATGGCGGCGAGGAGTTCGCGGTGGTGATGCCGCAAACGCCGCTGGACGGCGCCAGCCGGAACGCGGATCGGCTGCGGCGGCTGATTCAAGATCGCATCAAGCTGACCGTAAGCATCGGCGTGGCCGCCGCCGAGGATGGCCAGAACACGCAAGTCCTCCTTGGACATGCCGACCAGGCGCTGCAGGCCGCGAAGCAAAGCGGCCGCAACACCGTCTGCCAGCACGATGGCGAGGAAACATCGCTCGTGCAACCGGAACCATCGGCGCTCGCGCACGCGGAAACCGTCGTGGCGTAGTCGAGCGTCGCCCTAATTCGTTGTCCCCAAGTCATTCTGACGCAACGAGTTCCGCGCTTGGGAGAAACAAACGGCGACCGCGCGGGGTTGAATGTGGTAGAATCGTCCCAGGCGAATCGTCGGGTCTTGCGCGGAGTTTGCCATGAAGACTGCTCTGGCGGTGGTTGCGGCGTTCTTGAGCGTCGTGCTGTTTGCGCGGGACGCGGCCGCCCAGGCGGATAGTCGGGCGTCCAATTCGAGCTCGCGGACGTCGGCCTCCAGCCCTTCCATGTTCGGCAATAGTTCGTCGCGCTCCGGTGGCAGCGCGGGAGGACGCGGAGCGGGAGGGCAACCAGGCGCCGGCGCCGCGATGGGTCAGAACGGCCAGATGCAGCTGGGCAGCGGCGGCACCACGACCGGCAGCGAGCGCTACATGCGCGGCAATCGGCAGGCCGGCAATTTCGTCGGCTCGGATGCGACCGAAGTCAGCCAGTTCTTTTCCGCCCTGACCGGCGGCCGCGCCGGCGCGGGTGGCGGCGGCGATTCCGGATTGCGCGCGAATAACAATCGCGGCAATGACTTCAACAATCAAGGTCAGGATCAATCCCGCTCTACGACCATTCCGCATCGCCTCGTGGTGTCATTCCGATACGCCGCGCCGCGGATTCAATTGCCGGTCGCCAATGCGTCGGGCGCAATCACGTTGAAGGGCTTGAACCGCCTGCAGTCGCGGGGCCCGTTGAGCGTTGAGTTGCGGGAGCGGACGGCCATCCTCCGCGGGGTCGTTGCCACAGACCACGACCGCGCTCTGGCGGAGACGTTGACGCTCTTGGAGCCCGGGATCTCTCAGGTACAGAACGAATTGACAGTTGCCGAGAGTCTCCCGACGGTAGAGCCGGCAACCGCGCCGCAGTAACGCCCGTTCGCATGAATTGCGATCCGCCTGTGCCCTGCATGGGCGATCCCAGGCTCGCTGTATCCGAGGCGCCCAACTGGGCGGAGCTTCCTAAGTCGATGCCCTGCGCGCCGCCCGGCGTGGCGGCGCCTAAGTCGATGGTCGTCGTGTTCATCCGCGCACGTGTTTCCGTCGTGGGCGGCATCGGATCGAAGTAACCAACTTGTTGCACGCCCTCGCTGACGGGCGGCGTTCTCGCCGGCAGCGCGGGATGATCGACCGCCAAGGTTTCCGGCACCGTCGGGTTCGCCGGCGGTTTCCCGGGCAATAGGTGCCGTGTCTGCTCGCTCAGCACGACGTCTCCTTGCGTGGAGACAAAACGGCAGAGGAGCGAGACTTGCTTCTGCTCGCCGCCGAGTTCGTCAAACGGCAGCCAGAAGTTGTAAGAGTGCTTGAGGATGCCTTTGTCGGAATGGTGTTCGGCGAACTGCTCTTCCGTGAACACGAATTTGCGCTCGGGCACGACGTTGTCCTTGAAGCCATCCGACTCGTTGAACGCGTATACGCTCAACGTGCCCGCGACCTTGACCGGCTTGCCCCCTTCGTTCGCGTAAAACACCAGCCGCCCGCCGAAGCCGCGAATGGGCTGACTGGCCCCGCTGGTCATTACGGTCTCGGACCAATTGGCCACAAGCTTCATCGGCCGCTCAAGTTGGCCATTTTCACCGGCGCCCCAGGGGATGTTCTTCTTCAGATCAAAATCCGCGCATCCCACGAGCGCGGCAAGCATGATCGCGAACAAAGAATAGCGGCGCTGCATGGTAAGGTCCGGCGAGTAAGAGGGATTAATCTGTCTTGAACCGCGGAGGCGCTGAGACGCAGAGGGGAGTTTGAAGTTTTCAGTTTTCAGTTTTCAGTAAACTTGAATAACCCCGACATCTTGGGAACTCGCTTCTTCGCACGCATTAGTCTTCTCCGTGTCTCCGTGACTCCGTGGTGCAATTTCACTACCGCTGACCCTGCGGCGCTTGGTACGCGACCGGTTGGACGGGTTGCTGCGGCGGGCGTTGTGCCGGGGGGGCCGGCGTGCGTTGTACTTGGGGATCCGGGTGCGGGCGCAGTTGGAGTTGATTCGCTTGCGGCTGAACGCCGGGCGGGACGCCGCCGCTGGGCGGGCCGAGCATGGGCGTCTGTCCGTTCGGCACCGGCTCGATCACCGGCGCCAGGGTCGGTTCGCCGAACGGCGCTTGCATCGGCGTGCCGTCCGGGCCGACGGTCGGCTTGCCGTCCAGGTTCTGATCCGGGTAGATCGTCAGCACTTCGTCCTCTTCCCAATCGTCGCCGCGGCCGCGCAGCCCGCCGTAGCCGTGAATCTTGCGGACGTCGGCGAGGCACCAGTTCATGCGGCCTGCTTCGACTTGCTTGAGCGTCTCCGCTTCTTCCTTGGTGCGGACGACGTGAGGCGTGAGAATGATCAGCAGTTCCGTCTTTTCGTTCGACACGCTGTCGTAGCGGAACAAATTGCCGAGGACGGGAATACTCGCCAACAACGGCACGCGGCGATGCACCTGCGAACGGCGATTGGTGAGCAAACCGCCGATCACGATCGTCTGTCCGGAATGTGCGCTGACCGTGGTTTGTGCTTGCGTAATCTCAATGCGCGGCTGACGGACGACTTCGCCGGTGGCCGAAATCGAGACCGGAATGCCTTCGGCCTCCGGGCCGAGCGCCGATTTCTGCGCATCGACTTCCATCACCACCAGGTTGTCCGGACTGGTGCGCGGCGTCACGCCGAGAATCAGACCGACATCTTCCAACTGCACGTTGTTGATCTGTCCGGTTTCGTTGAGCTGAGTGCCCGTGATCGTCGGGACGCGCTCGCCGACTTGCACGTAGGCAGGTTGATTGTCGAGCGTCATGATTTGAGGCCGGCTTAGCACGTCCAAACGGCGCGATTCCTGTAAGGCGCGGATCAGGATGCTGACGCTCTCGCTCGAAGCGCTCAACACGAGGCCGCCGAAACCGAGGTCGTTGTTGGTGCGGTTGACGGAGAAGTTCGACAACGCCTGCCCGGCCACATTGCCGCTGTTACGCAAGGCGCTCGTACTGACCGCGTTACCCAGCGCCTGATTGTTGAACGCGAAGCCTGGCGACAACGTAGCGGTTTGAAGTTGCGTCGTGGTGTTCGTGACCACGCCAGCCGGCGTCGAGGTCTGCGACGTTTGCTGGATGTTGGTAATGTTATCCAGAAAGCTGCGATCAAAGAGCAGCGAATCCTGTAAACCCAACTCCACGCCGAACTCGTCCGTATTGTTGAGCGCGACTTCGGCGATCAGCACCTGGATCATCACCATCGGCGGCCGGGCGTCGAGTTGCGTGACCAGCTTCTGAATCTCCGGAAAGTACCGTGGCGTCGCGCTGACAATGAGCGAATTGCTCACCAATTCCGGCACCACGACGACTTCCCGTTCGATTTGTTCGAAGGCCGTGGAAGCGCCCGGAACTAATTGCTGAGTCTCGCGTTCGGTGCGGAGGAATTCGTTGACCGACTCCGCAATGGCGTCGGCCGGTGCATTGCGCAGCCGGTAGACTTGCGTTTCACGCTGTTGCAGATCGCTTTCGTCGAGCCGCAGCAAGATCGCCTCGACCACGCGGAGGTCTCCCTCGCTGCCGGCCGCGATGATGCTGTTGGTGCGGGTGTCGATCGAGAAGCGGACCGGCAACACGCCGCCCCCTTCGCCCGTGCCGACCACCAGCCGTGCTTGCTGCTGCTGACCGCCGCGACCTTGTCCGCCTGCGGCGGCCTGACCGAATAGTCCTTGCAGCAATTCGGCAAGCGCCGAGGCGTCGCCGCGAATGATCGTGAATACCTTCACCTGTGCGGCGGCGGCCGGCGGTTGATCGAGTTGCTTGATCAAGGCTTCCAGCAGTTCCATGCTGGCCGCAGGCGCGGATACCAGCAACGAGTTTGAGCGGGGCTCGGCCGTGATCCGCACATCGGACAACACGCCGGACTGCAATTGCCGGCGCCCTTCGCTGTCGATGGCCATGAAGCGGAGCGCGGTGGATTTCATCTGCTGAGCGCGCGACCCGGTCGCTCCACCGCCCTGC
>JALHLM010000450.1 GCA_022844585.1 Pirellulales bacterium
GACGATCATCTGCTCACGGCCGCCGTATTTGCCGAGCAACCAGCGTCCGAGCGACGAATTCGGTTCGCGCGGATTGACGCCCGTTCCCAGCTGTACGACCTGATTGCGGCCGCTGTCCTTGGCCATCAAGAGCGCGCGATCGGCGCGACGCAGCAGCGTGGCGGGCGTATCGCCGGCTTGTAACGCCGTGACGCCGAAACTGGCGGTGATCTTCGCGCCGGCCAGTGTCGATTGCGGGATCGCCGCGAAGGCCGCCCGCATGCCTTCCGCGCGTTCGGCCGCCGAAGCGTTGTCGCAATCCTCGCAGAGCAGCACGAACTCTTCGCCCCCGTAACGCGCCGCCACGTCCTGGGAACGAGCATGCGCCGCGATCACCTGGGCGAACGATTGAATCACCGCGTCGCCGGCCTGGTGGCCATAGTTATCATTGACTTGCTTGAAGCGATCGATATCGCAGATGACTAATGCGCAGACGCTTTCGCGGGTCGTATGGTCGGCGGAGAACGATTCCAGCTTGCGATCGAATTCCGCCCGGTTCGCGAGACCGGTGAGCGGATCCTTGGTGACCATTTCGTGCAGGTCGTGGCAGCGCTCTTCCAGCGTGAGCTGCTGCGTCACATCGGAGAGCATCAACATTGCGCCATGGGGCGCGCCGTCGACGCCCAGGATGGGGATGCCGTGTGCGTCGACCGTTTTGGGATCGCCGGAGCGGCCTTCCAGCATCAATCGCTTGTGCCAGGGCGTGCGGGATTGCAGGCAAAACACCAGCGGGCAATTCTCATCGGCAATGCGCCGGCCTTCGTTGTCACGCAACGACACCAAACTGGGCGACCATTCGCGTTCGATCACGCTCGACGCGCTGATGCCGGTCAGGCGTTCCGCGCCGGGATTCCATTCGGTGATCCGGTGACGCAGATCGATCGCCACGACGGCGCCGACCATCTGTTCGACGAGGCGCCGGTGCATCAGCGCTTCGAACCCGCCGCCCGCAGCCGTCGGGTCCTGCGGCGCCAAGCGCTGCCAGGGAGATTGCGTCCATTCGCCGAGCATCGGCCGTAGCCAGCCACGGGCGACTTCTTCCTCGAATCGCCGGCGGTCAGCCTGGTGGAATTCGGTAAAGCGGCGGACCAATGTTGGATCGAATTGCCGGCCGGCGTTGCGATAAATTTCGAGTAGCGCCCGTTCCGGCGTCAACGGCCGGCGGAATACCTGGTCCGCCATCATCGCCTCGTAGGCGACCGCGATCGAGAGCATGCGAGCGCCGAGCGGCAACTCCTCGCCCGACAAGCCTTGCGGGTGATTCGAGCCGTCGTACCAGAGGTGCGCGTCACGTACGATCACGAGCACTTCGGTCGCTTCGCAACTGCCGTGCAGAATCTCCAGGCCGAATTCGCGATGCCGGTTCATCATGCCGGCTTCTTCTGTATTCAACGGTCCCGGCTTGAGCAGCACGCGATCCGGCACGCCGATCTTACCGACGTCGTGGACCAGCGCGGCCAACTCTAGTTGCTCGCGAAACCGTGCCTCCTGTTCCATCCACAGCGACCAGGCCGAGCAACCGAGCGCCACGCGCAACGAACGTCGCGCCGTGCCGGGGTCTTTGTGCTTGAGCGCCAGGAACAAACTTCCGGCGACGCCCAGCCGGGCTTGCGCCAGTCGATCGTGATCGTCGTCGGAGAGTTCCAGCCGCTGCGCGACGGAGCTTTCCTTGCCCCAGCCATCGAGCTCCGCCAGAAGTTGGCTCAGCTCCTGCACACGGCCCGTCGCGTCCACGGCGTAATTCGCCGACGCTGGCGGCGCCGGGCCGTCGTTCGCGAGAGAACTGGAAGAGGTCGCCGCTTGAGTCATCGTTGGGTCGAGCGAGGCCGTCGGGCGATGGGTAGAGCATTGCGAGCGCCCGCGCGCGGCGTGATATCCTGACCCGCGCTCCCGGCGGATACGCGAATTCTCATCACCCGGCAAAAAGGCCCTCGCAGCTATCTAAACCCTAGGTCGGAAAAGGACTAACGGCAAATTGCCAGTTGAGACGAGTGAATTGACCAATGAGTCGGGGAATGCCCTTAACCTTGGCGGACGATCGATCGCAGCGGTGGTTGGAAGGTAGGAGTTTTGACTACACTATCGATCGCAACACGCTTGGAAACGTCAAATTCGTCGGCTTTTGCAATGGACGATAATCCCTATCAGTCGCCGGCGACAGGAAGCCAGCCGGCGTCAAAAACCGCTACCGCAGTGCCGCTGTGGGCGCGTATGGTAGCGATTCTCTTGTTTCTGCTGGCGACCGGCGCTTCGGCGCTGGCCGCCGTCTTCGGGACGCGATTCGGCTTGCGAAGCCTATCTCCAGAAGATCAGTGGTTGATCGACTTCTTTACCGGTTGTTTCGCCGCGGCCGCTGTGGTCTTCACGCTGGTGGGACTGCTCGTGCTGTTTGCATTCTTACGGCCTTTGACATCGGATCGCTGAAACTCGGGCCGACATGGCAATTCGAGGAATCAGGGAGACATCGTGATTCAAATAGCGGTAATTGCAGTAGCGATCGGACTGATCGTAATCGGCGTGAAGGGATTCACGGCCGAGGGGATTCCGCTGACGAAAGAAAAGTCACTGCATGGCAAAGCCGGAAGGCTGACCGGGGTCGCCTGTATCCTCGCAGGCGTACTGTTCATTCCGGCCTTCTTTCTGGCACTCTTGTTATTCCGCTAGCGGATACGTGCCTTCCTGGCGATTTTTTTGGCTGGCGACTGTCGTTTGACGCGTTGCATTCCGCCCGAACGCGGCGAGTTGTAGGGGGGTAAAGGCGGCGTTACAATGCCTGCTTTCCTCAATTTGAGCGCCTGCTGAGTCGGAAGTCCGTAATGGCCAAGGTTCGCAATATGGTCGTCGCGCAGAGCGGCGGCCCCAGCCCTGTCATCAACAACTCGCTCCGCGGCATCATCGAGGCCGCCCGCGATCTGGCCCCGATCGGCACCGTCTACGGCGCCCGACACGGGATCGAAGGGGTGCTCAAGGAAGAGCTGCTCGACCTGTCGTCTCAGCCAGCCGAAGAGGTCGCGCTGCTGCGGTTCACGCCGGCGGCCGGCTCGATCGGCACCTGCCGGTACAAGCTCAAGCCGAACCAGCTCGAGGACTTCGAGCGGGTCATCAACGTCTTCCGCGCGCACAACGTCGGGTACTTCCTGTACATCGGTGGGAACGACTCGATGGACACCGCCAACAAGGTCGCCTTGATGGCCCGCGAGCGCGGCGTCGACCTGGTCGGCGTGGGCGTCCCGAAGACCATCGACAACGACGTGGGCGATTCCGAGTTCAAGCTCATCGACCACACGCCCGGATACGGCTCCGTCGCCAAGTACTGGATGCACATGGTCCAGAACGCCAACGAGGAAAACGAAGGTTCCTCGCCGGCCGACCCCGTGCTAGTCATGCAAGCGATGGGTCGCAAGATTGGCTTCATCCCCGCCGCCGCGCGCCTGGCGGACCCGCGCCGCGAGATGCCACTGCACATCTACCTGGCCGAAAGCCATTGCACGCTGGAGCAACTCGCCGATCAGGTGAATGATGAACTGAAGCGATCGGCCCGCTGCATGGTCGTGGTCAGCGAAGGTTTTGACGTCGGCAGCCTCGGCGAGGTGAAAGACGCGTTTGGACATACTTCGTTTAGCGCGAGTCAGATCACCGTCGCGCAAGTCATCGTCAACTACCTGAACAAGGTCGGCCTGTCCGCCAAAGGCGCCGCACGGGCGAACGTCTCCGGTACCGACCAGCGGCACGCGATGGCATACGCCTCGGTCGTGGACTTGGAGGAAGCGTACAAGAGCGGCCAGATGGCGGCGTTGCTGGCCGCGCAAGGCGAAAGCGGCTTCATGTCGACGATCCTTCGCAACCCCGGCCCGGTGTACAGCGTCCGCTACGACAAGGTCCCGCTGCCGGACGTGGCCAACAGCGAGCGCACGTTCCCGAAGGCCTGGATTTCTTCCAGCGGCTACGACGTGACGGACGAATTCCTCCGCTATGCCAAACCGCTGATTGGCGACGACATGATCTCGCTCCCCATGGTCGACGGCCGGCAGCGATTGACCCGCTTCGCGCCGATCTACGCGGACCAGAAGCTGCCGCGGTATGTACCGCAGGCGGACCGGAAGTAAACGTTTCGTACTGTTCCAAGTCGGATTTAGGAATGACGAATGTCGAAATCCGAATGACGAATGAATGTCGAAGCTCGAATGACGAAGGCCCGATTGCCACGGCCTCGCATTCGAAGATAAATCACAGTCCATCGAGCGCCATTCGACATTCAGTCATTCGGATTTGATTCGTCATTCGGACTTCGACATTCGTCATTCATCACTTGACCTGCTGTTACTCAAACACGACTTCGCGACCCTCCATGTTCGAACTCACCCCCAAACACTCTTTCCTCGTCGGCATTGATTCCGACGGCTGCGCGTTTGATACGATGGAATTGAAGCACAAGGAGTGCTTCATTCCGAACACGATCAACTACTACGAACTGCAAGGCGTCAGCAAGTACGCGCGCGAGGCGGCGGAGTTCGTCAATCTTTACTCGAAGAGCCGCGGGATCAATCGCTTTCCAGCGCTCGTGGAGTCACTCGACTGGCTGCGCAAGCGACCCGAGGTGCAAGCCCGCGGCGTGAAGATTCCGGAGGCGAAGGGCTTGCGCGATTGGATCGCGCGGGAAACCAAGCAGGCAAATCCGGCGTTGCAGGCGGCCGTGGAAGCGACCGGCGACCCGGACTTGAAGCAAGCGTTGGCGTGGTCGGTGGCCGTCAACGAGATGATCACCAAGTTCGTCCGCGGCGTGCCGCCGTTTCCGTTCGTGCGGGAATGCCTGGAGAAGTTCAAACCCAAGGCCGATTTGCTGGTCGTTTCCGCCACGCCGAATGAAGCCCTGCAGCGCGAGTGGGAAGAGCACGACCTGGAAAAATACGTGGCCGCGATCTGCGGGCAGGAGATCGGCACCAAGAAGGAAATCCTCGGCGTCGCCAAGAAATACGCCGCGAACCAGGTGTTGATGATCGGCGA
>JALHLM010000451.1 GCA_022844585.1 Pirellulales bacterium
CCAACTTGATCTCTTCCACCTTGCTGGGAGCGGTCTTTTCTGCCATCGATCTTGCCTGGGAAAACGACCGTGCCTGGGGGATTCACCACGGAGGCACGGAGAACACGGAGGCTATTGGGAGTTACGCACGCAAACCGAGAATGTTCGGTAACATTATCATCATTGTCGCGTATCCCTCGACACTGACAATAGTATACCTCCGCGCATCGGAAAACTCAGCGGCGATTCCGGCGGCTGCCGGGACGCGTTGGCTTTGCCTATTTCGCCCAGGTTTCGCATTCCCGGCGACCTGACGTTGACCCGGTTGGGGGCTTCACTAAAATGTTGCGACGCTTTGAGTTAAATCCGCTGATTCCGCGCTCATGTCCATGACCGAAACGCCCGCGCCTGCTCCCGAATCGGACGATGCCAGCCTGCATGTGGCGGCCCGGCGGGAAAAGTTGCGCAAATTGACGGCGCTCGGCATCGACCCTTGGGGTGGACGCTTCGACGACCACCAGGGGGTCGGCGCGATTCGCCACCGGACGGGCGAGATCTTCTATCAAACCGAAACCGGCGAGCAAATCATCCTGCCGGACGAAGGGACTGATTTCCGTGCTTGGCTGGCCGCGCAGCCCAAAGGGGAATTGCATGGACCGCGCGTCCGCGCCGCGGGCCGCATCGTGCTGCGGCGCACCGCCGGCAAACTGCTGTTCATTGATATCCGCGATTGGTCCGGACAGGTTCAGATTCTGGTCGGCATGAACCAGGTCGGACCGGAAGGCTGGGAACTGGCGCAGCTGTTGGACCTCGGCGATTTGATCGGCGTCGATGGCGTGTTGCGACGAACCAAGACCGGCGAATTGACGATCTTCGCCGAACGGTTGCACTTCCTGACGAAGATGCTCGAGCCGCCCCCCGACAAGCATCACGGGTTGCATGACGTCGAGCTCCGGCAGCGGATGCGGTATCTCGACTTGCTGTACACCGACGGCGCGCAGGAGCGATTCCTGAAGCGCACCAAGATCGTCCAATCAATCCGCCGCACGCTGGGCGAGCAAGGGTACGTCGAGGTCGAAGGACCGACGTTGCATACCATCGCCGGCGGCGCCGCCGCGCGGCCGTTTCTGACGCATCACAACGCGCTCGACATGAAGTTGTTCATGCGGATCGCGTTGGAGTTGCATCTGAAGCGACTGCTCGTCGGCGGCATTGAGCGCGTGTATGAACTCGGACGCGTGTATCGCAACGAAGGGATCAGTCCGCGGCACAATCCTGAATTCACGATGCTTGAGGTCTATCAGGCCTACGGCAACTACGAAACGATGATGGAGCTGACCGAGAAGTTGATCGTCGACGCGATTCACGCGACCGGCGATCACTATCAGGTCACCTGGCACGACCAGCAGGTCGATTTCACGCCGCCGTTCCAACGCCGCAGCTACGACGAGCTATTCGCCGAGCATGTCGGCGTCGATCCGCACGACCACGACGCCATCCGCAAGGTCGCGGCCGAGATTGGCTTCGACACCGCGGGGCGCGATCCGGATGTGATCAAGAGCGACGTCTTCGAGGAAAAGGTCGAAGACAAGCTGCACGGGCCGATCTTCGTGATCGACTATCCGGCCAGCATCTGCCCATTGACCAAGCGCAGCAAGTCGAATCCGCAGATCGCGGAGCGGTTCGAGCTGTACGTCTGCGGCATGGAGTTGGCTAACGCGTACACCGAATTGAACGACCCGGATATGCAGGAGCAGTTGTTCCGCACGCAGTTGACGGGCCAGAAGGAAGAAGATTCCATGGCCAAGATGGATCACGATTTCATCCGCGCCCTCCGCCACGGCATGCCGCCGGCCGGCGGGCTGGGCATCGGCATCGACCGGCTGGTGATGCTGTTGACCGGCAGCGCGTCGATCCGAGACGTGATTCTGTTTCCGCTGCTGCGGGAGGAGAAAGAAGCTGGGAATGACAAATGACGAAATCCGAATGACGAATCAAATCCGAATGCCTGAATGACGAATGTGGGCATCGGAATCAGAGTTTTCATTCGACATTCGAAATAGCAACCACGTTCCCACGAACGTGACGCCGCATACAGGACGTTTACCGGCAACGCGCGAAAGGATTCGCCATGTATAAGTTTTTGCTCTGTTGGCGCTATCTGCGCACGCGGTACATCGCTTTGGCTTCGATCATCAGCGTCACGCTGGGCGTGGCGACGATGATTGTCGTCAATAGCGTGATGGCCGGGTTCTCGCGCGAGATGCAGACGCGCATCCACGGGATTCTTTCCGATGTCGTGTTGGAATCGCAGTCGATGACGGGGTTCTTCGACCCGGACCGGCACATGGCCATGGTGCGGGAGATTGCCGGCGACGACATCGAGGGGATGACGCCGACGGTCCACGTGCCTGCGATGCTGGCCTTCAACTACACGGGCCAGCGCATCGTGCGGCCGATCACGTTGATCGGCATCGATCCGGCGACGTACGGCAATGTTGGCGACTACAGCCAGTATTTGCAGCATCCGGAAAACCAAAAGAACTTCAGCTTCACGCTCCATGACGGCGGATATCGCACGCGCGATCCGAATGCGAAGGATGCGCCGGAGCGCCCGCAAATGGAGGACGCCGGCTGGAAGATGCGCCGCCGTCGCGCGGAACTGGATCGCCTTTGGCGCGAAGAGGATGCGCGGCAGGCCGCGGAACTTGCCGCGGCGACGGCGAAACTGGAATCGCCGGATGGCGTTGCCGCCTCGCCCACGGAAGAGAGCGTTGCCGATCCGTTCAAGTCGGCGGGAGCAACCGTTGAGCCGGAAGCAGCGGAGTTTGATCCCGCGAAGAGCACCTGGCCCGGCATCGTGCTGGGCATCGGGC
Source organism: Pirellulales bacterium (assembly GCA_022844585.1). Classification (GTDB taxonomy): domain Bacteria; phylum Planctomycetota; class Planctomycetia; order Pirellulales; family JALHLM01; genus JALHLM01. Next base: position 2,856 of record JALHLM010000451.1, read on the forward strand.
TGGTGAACTATCAGCGCGGCGATGGGGAAGAGCACTTTCTTTGTCTGCCCGGCGACGATGTGACGATCACGGTGCCGAGCGCTTCGTCGATGGATACCGAAATCAAGGGAACTTACGACTTTTTCACCGTCGTCGATCTTTATGAAAGCAAGATGAGCGAGTACGACTCGAGTTTCTGTTTCGTGCCGCTCAAGAACCTGCAGGAACTGCTGCAGATGGTCGACAAGCAAACCGGCATCGGGTACGCATCCGCGATCCAGATCAAGCTCAAGCCCGGCGTGAATCCCGATGTGGTGCGAGACAAACTCCGCGCGGCGTTCCCTGAGTTCTACAGCGTGCAAACCTGGCGCGATAAGCAAGGGCCGCTGCTGGCCGCCGTGCAAATGGAAACGGCGATCCTGAACGTGCTGCTATTCCTGATCATCGCCGTGGCCGGCTTTGGCATCTTGGCGATCTTCTACATGATTGTCGTGGAGAAGACGCGCGATATCGGCATCCTCAAATCACTTGGCGCGCCGGGCCGCGGCATCATGGGCATCTTCCTGACCTACGGCCTGTCGCTCGGCACGGTCGGTTCCGGGGCGGGCATGGTGCTCGGACTGTTGTTCGCGCTGAACATCAACGAAATTGCCGGGCTGCTCGCCTGGGTGACCGGCCAGGAGGTTTTCGATCCTTCGATCTACTATTTCTACGAGATTCCGGTCGACATTTCGCCGTTCACAGTGGGTTGGATCGTGCTTGGCGCCGTGGCGATCGCCGTGATGGCCAGCGTTTTACCAGCGCGCCGCGCCGCGCGACTGCATCCGGTGGAGGCTTTGCGTTATGAGTAACACGCCGTCGCTCGCTACGACCGACTCCTCGCAGCGCCGCGCCCCGCGGGCCCCACAACGCGTGGCGGCGTCGCCGGCGCCGCAGTTGCCGCGCTCAGGCGAAACGCAATTGTCCGCGCGCCAGGTGAAGAAAAGCTACCGCAAAGGGCAGGTCTCGATTCCCGTGTTGCGCGGCGTCGATCTGGAAGTCCGCCGCGGGGAGTTCCTGGCGATCATCGGCCAAAGCGGCTCCGGCAAGAGCACGCTGTTGCATCTCTTGGGCACGCTCGATGCTCCCGACTCCGGTGAGATTCACTTCGGCGGGCGGCGGATCGACAACCTGCCGGCGCGCGATCGCGATGCGCTGCGCAATCGGCAGTTCGGGATGATCTTCCAGTTTTATCACCTGCTGCCTGAGCTGACGATGCTGGAAAATGTCCTGGCGCCGCAGATGATCGCGTCCGGCGTGTTTCAGTATCTGCGCCAGCGTAAGGCGCATGTCGAGGCGGCGACGCAATTGCTGTCGCTGGTGGGGTTGGAGCATCGCCTCAAACACAAGCCGCGCGAGCTTTCCGGCGGCGAAATGCAACGCGCGGCGATCGCCCGGGCGTTGGTCACTGGCCCCGAGGTGTTGCTGGCGGATGAACCGACCGGCAATCTGGATCATCAGACGGGCCGTGAAATTCTCAACCTGCTGCGCACACTGAACCGCGCGCACCATCTCACGATCTGCATGGTCACGCACGATCTTTCGATCGCGCAGGAAGCCGACCGCATCGTGCGCCTGGCCGAGGGGCAGGTGGTCGAGGCGTAATCGTCACACTAACCCGAAGCGCTAGCGAGGGGGAGACGACGTCGCCACTCAGCGCGCCATCGCGCTGAAGTCCGGCGCCCTCTCCCCCTCGCTAGCGCTTCGGGTTAGTGTAGGAGGGCCAACCATTGAGGCCCGATTCTATGTTACGCGCTCTGTGGAACGACGTGCTTGCGCGGATACGCCGGTATTTTGCGCCGAAGTCGCTTGGGCAGCGGGGTGAGATGGCAGCGCGGAAGTTGCTCAAACGTAAGGGCTATAAGATTGTCGGGGGCGGGGAGCGGGACTTTCTTGGTGAGTTGGATCTGGTCGCCGTCGTCGGGCGGACCGTGGTGTTTGTCGAGGTTAAGACGCGCGCCACGCACGATGCGGGGCATCCGGCCGAAGCGGTCGATCAAGATAAACAGCGCCGGTTGACTCGGCTTGCGCTCAGCTATCTTCGGCGATACGGTCTACTGGAAAACGCGGTCCGATTCGATGTCGTCGCGATCACCTGGCCCGCGAACGCAAAGCAGCCGACGATCGAGCACATCGAGAACGCGTTTCCCGCGGTGGGGCGTGCTT
>JALHLM010000452.1 GCA_022844585.1 Pirellulales bacterium
CACCGCGCCCGGGGCGCCCACGCTTCCGGCTCTAAGATTCACGCTGGTTGCGCGTCGTCGGCGCGTCGGCAGACCGCCACGCGGATATCGCAGACGTTCGTATGCGTCGGCCCGGTTTTGATCAGCCCGCCGAGCGGCTCGAAAAAATGGTAGGCGTCGTTACGTGCCAAGAATTCCGCCGGGCGGAGTCCGAACTGGCGCGCGGCGACCAGCATTTCGGGATCCAGCATCGCCCCCGCCGCATCGGTCGGCCCGTCTTCACCATCGGTTCCGCCGGATAGGATAGCCCAGCCTTCCGGAACGTCGCTCAACAGTTCCGCGGCGGCCAGCACCAACTGTTGGTTGCGGCCCCCTGTGCCGCGCAACTCCCTCGCGACAAGCTTTACGGTTGGTTCGCCGCCGGTGATCAGGCAATCCGGCCCGTCCTGGGATCGCATCCGCAAGATCATGCCAGCCAGATGGCGGCCAATGTCCTCGGCCGGCCCTTCTAACGTCGTCGATGCATTCATCGCGTGACTATAGCCGAGCCGTTCGGCCTCAACGCCAGCCGCGTCGACGGCCGTGGCGTTGTTGCCAATCACCAGATTGGTCACGCTCGTTTTGAACGGCGCACCGGGCAACGAATTTTTGCGCAGAGCGTTGAATACTCGCATGTCGATGCCGGCCGCTTGCGCGTCGTAGCGCTTCAGTACTGCGAGCGCATCAAGCGTCGTCGTCGTGTCGGTCGTCGTCGGACCGGAAGCGATTACGTCCAGAGGATCACCGAGCACATCGGAAATGATCAACGCCACTAGGCGCTTCGCCCCGCACGCTCGCGCTAGGCCGCCTCCCTTGATTCGGCTGAGCGCCTTGCGCACCGTGTTCAATTCGGCGATGTTCGCCCCCGCGCCGCTGAGATGGCGTGTCACCGCAAGTTTGTCTGCGAGCGTGATTCCATCCACCGGCGCCGGCAGCAGCGCACTCCCGCCGCCGGAAATCAGCGCGAGGCAAAGATCATCCGGCCCCAGCGTCGAAACAATGCGGAGCATCTCCTCCGCCCCGCGTACGCCGGCTTCGGTCGGTTCGTTAGAGCCCGCCGGCCGCGCCCCGTGCAAGCGAACATGTTCCAGCGTCCGCACGCAATCTACCGGCACATTCACCCAGCCGGTGAGTTGCTTCCCACTTGCCAAGCGCGGGCCAAGAATCTCTTCGAGTGCCGCCGCCATCCCCGCACCGGCCTTCCCTGCGCCGACGACGGCGATTCGTCGCACTTGGGACAAATCGATGAATTCATCCTGCAACCAAAGCGTCTCCCCTTCGACACGCACCGCTTCGCGCATCAATCGCTCGGAGCGCACGGCGTCCAACCCAGCCTGCCAGATGCGGAGGGCGTCTTCGCGCAACGAATTTCCAGAGCGACTACTCATCCACCACCCGCAACATATCCGGCCATTGCGTCTCTCGCTCCACCAGAAACTGCCCCAGGCCGTTCGGGCGGGCCGCGCAGAACAATAGGCCCACGAGAAACGGGACACTTTGCGCTTCGAAGCGCCCGCAGACGCTTGACCAGGGCGTCCCTTTGCCGGCGTCGCCGGGCAAGCCGACGTTCACCGAGAACTGGTGCAAGAAGCCTTGCGAGCTGAGTTGCGCGGGCCAAACCTTGATCGAGGTCCGATGCGCCTCGGCGACGGACGCCAGGCCCGGTACGACTTGATCGATGACCTCGCCGATTTTTTCCGCCGCGGGTTGCACGGCGCCGCGCCCGACTGGCGCCAGAACCAGCATCGCGCACCGCACGGGTACGTTATAGAGTCGGAGACTCGGCCCTCGCTCCGGCGGCCCTTCCGCCGGCAGCGCGGCGACATTGACCTGGAGCGGCGGCGCGGCGACTTCCACGACGCGCCGCCGGCGCTTGATCCACCACGGCGCGACCAGCACCAGCGCCAGGAGCGCGACCGCACCGGCGACGACGATCACCGGTAGCCAGAGCGGATTTTCGGCAAGCTGTGCGAGCATGGCGACTGGCGGCAAATACACGCTGCAAGCGATGGCGAACGAATCCCATTCATAACACAGACCTCCCCCACTTCGGCAGGGTTGGCACACGGGAACTTCACAATATTTTACGATTAGATTGCTTGAACTGTGCACCCCGCGGATGTTCAATGCTCACTGCGTTCGTTCGCCGCCCGCAACGTCGGTGGCGAGCTCGCCCAATCGAATGAACCACACACCCAGAGAGAGATAGCGTCATGATCGCGCTTGTCTATCGGTTGGCGCATCGCCCAACTGTGTCTTTGTGCCTGGCCGGATTGCTGTCGGCCGCCTCGATTTCATCGGCGCTGGCCGCCGACGTCACCTGGAACGGCGGCGCTGGGAATTGGGGCACCGGCGGCAATTGGAACGGCGGCGCTTTGCCGGTCGCGGGCGATACGGCGATCGTCAGCGCCGGCGGCAATCCTCAAGTCACGTCCGACGTCGGCTCACTCAGTATGATCCAGGTCGGCGGCGCGGGGGGCGCCGCGTCGGTCACCATGACCGGCGGCAGCCTGATTTCGCGCGGGCTGGGCGGCGCTGATGTGCCGATCAACGGCAGCTTGAACCTCGGCCCGGTTGCCGGCGGCAAGGGCACGTTCAACATGCAAGGCGGCACGTTGCAATTCGGCGAGGACGTGCCCGGCACGACTGTCGACACGGGCGACCATGGCTGGGCATACATCGGCGGTTCCGGCGGTAACATTTTTCGGACGGGCGGCACCGGCTCGGGGGAATTCAATCTCTCGGGCGGCGAAGTGACTTTCCACCAGCGGATCATGCTGGGTTACCGCGGCGCCGGCGTGTTGAATCAAACGGGCGGCACGTTGATCGCCAAGGGCAACAACGCCTATAGCGACGCCATCGGCCTCGGCGATCAGAACGGCAGCACAGGCGTCTACAACCTTAGCGGCGGAACCGCCGAATTCACGGGCGCATTCCGCGTTGGCAATTGGGAAGGGAGCGGCGAGGTCAATATCAGCAACAACGCCCAGTTGAATGTTATCGGCGAATTGAGCGTCGGCTCCGAAGCCAGCGAAGCCGGCAACTCCGGCGTCGTGAATCAGCAGAGCGGCGACGTCAGCGTTTTAAGTCTTCTGCTTGCTCAGAGCGGCACATCCGTCGGAACCTACAATATGTCCGGCGGCACATTCTATGTTGAAACCTCGAGCGAAATCGGTCGGGACGGCGATGCGGAGTTCGTGCAAACCGGGGGACTCGCGGAGTTGTACCAGCCGGTAATCGCCGTTGGCGCTGATTCCACCTCGGCGTACCGCTTGCATGGCGGCACGCTGGACTTGGCCTACAGCTCGATCTCATTCGGTGCGGGCCAGGGAGAGTTCGATTTCCGGGGCGGCGAGCTACGGGGAGCAAGCGAGATCAAGTTTCCCTTGGTCAATGCGGGGGGCGCCATCAGTCCAGGCGAACCTGGAATCGGCATCGGCGCGACGACGATCGAAGGGAGCTACACGGTGACCAGCGTCAATGCCGCGCTCAATATTGATCTGGCGAGCACCAGTAGCTTCGATGAGTTGACAGTCACCGGCGCTATCGACCTCGACGGCATCCTCAATGTCTCGCTGCTTGACAACTTTTCGCCAGCGCTTGGCAACACGTTTACTTTTCTGACCGGAGCGAGTCTGAGCGGAACCTTCGCCGATACGAACTTCCCGACGCTCGGCGCCGGCCTCGGTTGGGACGTGATCTACAACGCCAAGTCCGTGGCGATCAAAGTCGTCGAGCAGAACGACGTGCCCGGCGATACCAATGGCGATGGCGTCGTGAATATCGTCGACTTGAACAACGTGCGCAATAACTTTGGCGCCAGCGGGAATCCGATTCTCGGCGACACGGCGCCGTTCGACGGCGCGGTGACGATCGCGGACTTGAATAACGTCCGCAACAACTTCGGGACCGGCGGTCCATCGCAATCAACGCCGGAACCAAGTGGCATCGCCTTAGCGCTGGCTGGCGTAGCGATGCTTGGCGGCGCGGCTTACAGGCGGCGAGCAAAGTAGTTTTTCAGTAGTGCGGCAATTCAACGCCCGACGTCGAACCAGGTTTGACGTCGGGCGATTGTCTGCGCGCTGCTAACTACGCAGGCCGCGCACGATTCGCGTACGCGGATTGACGATGGCCGATGATTGCCCATTCCAGTGCTCGGCTGCGAACAACAAATCGATGGCCCGTCGTTGTTCGGCGGAATTGCGCAGGTTTGATGCGCTTGGCGACAAGGCGGGGGCTATGGCCGGCGCCGCGACGCCCGTTCCAAACTGGTTGCGGACCGCGTTCAAGTCGGCGACGTCCACTTTGCCGTCGCCGTTGGCGTCGCCGAGGCCGACGCCGCCGAAGTGATTCCGCACGTTGTTGAGGTCCTGCACGTCGACTCGGTTGTCGCCGTTCGTGTCCCCGAGCATTTGCTCGCCGCGGCCCGGCGTGCCGCCCGGGGCGCTGCTTGGCTTCCATTGGCCGGCGTCTTTCCAGGCCTCCGGATCGGCGGCCAGGTCGACCGCTACCAGCGAGCGTCCGCCGCCGTCGGTCGTCGGATACCAGTCGTCTTCGTAGGTGAAATCCAGAATCGGCCGGCGGGCGGCGTCTTCCAGCAATAACCGATCGCTGGCGTTGTTCAGGCCGCCCGTGAATTCGCCGAGGATGGTGGCGCCAAGTCCGTAGACCGCTTCGAACGCGGCGCGATTGCTGACGATCACGCCGTATTGCCCGGGCGCGAGATGCGTTACTGGCGCGCCGGAAAGGTCGAGTTCGATTCCTCCCGTCATGCGAATGCCGGACAACGCCACGTCGCGCGTGCCTGCGTTGACGATTTCCACGTACTCCAGGTCGTTGTCCGAATACGGGCTGTCCGGCGGCGGATCGGCGGGATGATACATCAACTCGCTGACCCGGAGTTGCGGGCGTTCATCGATCAGGAAGGCTGCCTCCGCGAGCGGGCTCCAAGCGTTGCCAGCGGCGAGCGTGCGGGCCTTCACGACCGTGTTCTCGGTGATTTC
>JALHLM010000453.1:0-3440 GCA_022844585.1 Pirellulales bacterium
CGCGTGGTTGTTTTTCTGGCTCCGCGCGTAGTCGATATTGAACGACACCTGCCGACCGGTGTACCACGCTAATTCAGCCAGGCGATGCAACTGCGGGGCCGACGTGGCCGGACTGTCCAGCATCGCGCAAGCCGCGAACAACCAGGCCATCAACCGAAACGACGCCTCTTGGCTGCAACTCCAATTGACGGACAGACCATACGGGTTCTGCTCGTCCCAACTGTCGAAGTGCAGCCAAAACAACTCCGCGGCCGGTGATTCCGGCTGTGCGACATGCTCGCGCGCCAGCGCGTACGCGACGGAAAAGCGCGAAGCCTCCCAGACGCACTTGATGTCCTGCCGGCGCGGATCAAGCTGATCGATCGCCGACGCCGGCATGCCGGACGGCCATTCGACGTCGTGAATCGGATCGTAGTGGAACCGCGCCGGCCAACCAATGCGCTGATAGCGATGGCCGAAATATTTGACTTCGCCTTCGGCCAATCGCTCGACTTGTTCGGTGACCTGCTGCTTCCAGCGCGTCCGGTCGACCGTGGAAGCCAGCGCCGCCCGCATGGGCGCTGCGCGTTCGGGATCAATGAAGAAACGCCGAGCCCGCCGTCGCCATTGTTCCGGCGCATCTTCGGGACGATAACCTTCGACAAATTGCCGTCGACGGATTTCCAGCGAAGCTTCGCCCAGCGGCAATGCACGCCGTTCCGCGCCCAGTTTCCGTTGCGCCAAGAACCAAGCGCGGCGCGAAAGATTGTCCCATCCCACGCCCCGGGCCGTCCAATACCAGCGCAGGAGTGGGTTCATAGTTAGCGAAATCGGCTTGTGGGAGGCGTCTCCGACGCCGATGGAAATTGTCGATCACGCACTGGCGCAATGCCGTGCCCAATCCTACCTCGTCCTACACATGCTCGGCGGCCAGCCAGCCGGTGCTGAAGGCGGCTTGAAAATTGTAACCGCCGATGGGGCCGTCCAGGTCGAGCACTTCGCCCGCCAGGTACAAACCCGACACGAGCTTACTCTCCATGCTACGCGAGTCGACCTCGCTGAGTGCGACGCCACCGGCGGTGACTTCCGCTTTCCCGAACCCGCGCGTGCCGGTTACGCCGATCTTGCACCGTTTATGCCACTGCACCCAGGCCGTGCGATGGGCCTTGCTGAGCTCCGCGGCCTTGGTGTTCGGGTCGACGCCCGCCAGCCGCAACAATTGTTCCGTGAGGCGTTTCGGCAGCTCCCCGAGCGCAATGCCCCCCACCTGCCGCTTCCCCGAGGAGCGCAGTTCCTGCTCCAGTATTTCGGCCACGGCTGGCTCCTTGAGATGCGGCAGGAAGTCGCACTCGAGGTACAGTTTATTCGGCTGCGCGTGGCCGCTGATGGCCCGGCTGACGTCGAGCGCCACCGGTCCCGAGAGCCCGAAATGCGTAAAGAGCAGCGACCCGCGCCGTTCCGCCAAGACCGCCGGCTTGCCGCCGCTCGGCGACGGCTCGACCACTTTAAGATACGTGTCCGGGATCGTCACGCCTGAGAGTTCTTTCACCCAAGGGGCGTCCACCGTGATCGGCGTGAGCGACGGCCGCGGCGGGATGATTGTGTGTCCAAGTTCCGCCAGCCAGGCGTACGCGTCGCCAGTCGTGCCGGAACCTGGATACGACTTGCCACCCGTCGTGACCACCAACTTCTCTGCCTCGACGACGCGGCGATTCGTCTCGATGCGAAAGCGCCCCTCGCCTCGCGCAATCGTGACGGCCGGCTCCTCGGCGAACAACTCCGCGCCGCTGCGCTTCAAGCGCGCGAGCAATGCGTCGAGGACATCGCTGGCGCGATCGCTGACCGGAAACACTTTTCCGCCGGGCTCCACCTTGAGCGGCACGCCTTCAGCTTCGAACAGCGCACGCAACTCGTGCGGTCCCAACGCGGCGAGCGCCGAGTGCAGAAATCTGCCCGGGGCGCCGTACGCGGCCACGATGCCGCGCGCATCGGTATTGTGCGTCACGTTGCAGCGTGTTCCGCCGGACATCAGAATCTTCACGCCCGGCCGGCGATTCTTCTCGAACAACCACACGCGCCGCCCGCGTTCGGCCGCCCGCGCCGCGGCCAACAACCCCGCCGCCCCGGCGCCAACGATGGCCACTTCACAGTCCATGTCGATCGGGGGTTAAACCTTTTGAACCGCAGAGGCGCTGAGACGCGGAGGGAGGATTTTAACCGCGAAATACGCGAAATGACGCGAAAGTGGGAGAAGTTGAATGAGTTTGGCTGAGTCTACCTGTATGGCATTTTCTTTCGCGTTATTTGGCGTGTTTCGCGGTGAAATCCTCCGCGACTCGGCGCCTCTGCGGTTCAAACCGGCCGGAGACTTCAGAGGAGCTCGCGGATCGCTTCGCCTTCGGAGACCGGGATCGGGCGGCCGTCCGTCGTATTGTAGGTGATGGCGTGCGGATCGTAACCGAGGGCGGTGAAGACCGTGGCGTGGACGTCGGCGGGCGTGACGGGTCGGCTGCGCGGCACGGCGCCGTGGGAGTCGGATTCGCCGACATATTGCCCGCCGCGAATGCCGCCTCCGGCGAGGACAGTCGTGTAGCATTGCGGCCAATGGTCGCGGCCGGCGTCTTTGTTGATGATCGGCGTACGACCGAAATCCCCCATCCAAATTACAAGCGTTTCGTCCAGCAGACCACGTTCGGACAGGTCTCCCAGTAACGCGCCGTAGGCCTGTTCCATCGGCGGCACGAGGCGATTCTTCAAGAGCTTGAAGTTGTCTTTGTGCGTATCCCAGGTGATGCTCGGCCCGTTGACCGTCGTGACGAATTTGACGCCGGCTTCGACCAGGCGTCGCGCCAGCAAATGGGATTGTCCCCACGTGTGACGTCCGTAGCGCTCGCGAACTTTGTCGGGTTCCTTCGAGAGATCGAAGGCGTCCGCGGCATCGGCCGAAGCGATCAATGACAGTGCCTTCGATTGATTCACGTCCAAGTCGCGGGCGCGTTCGTCGATGATCGGCGCGCCGCGCGCGCCTAGCTCGGCCAGCAAACCTTGCCGGTCGCGCAACCGTTCGACGCCCACGTGTTCCAGCCGTTTCAGGCCGCGCACGCCAAAGTCGGCGGCGTTGGGGTCGCTGTTCAGCACCAGGGGATCGAACTTGGAGCCAAGACACGAGCCGAACTGACCCGGCGTGATGTACTGCAAACTGTCGCAGTGCGGCTGCGGCGTGATCACATACGGCGGGAGGCGGCCACTATACCCGTCGCGTTGCGCGAGCCAGCCGACCAGGGTGCCGAAGCAGGGGTAATCGCTGCGGCTGGGATTGATGAGTGTGCTGTCGATCGGGTACGGCCGTCCGACGATCGACCAGTACATGGCGGAGTTGTGCTGGCTCTGCTCGTGATGCACGCTGCGCACGATGGCGAGCTTGTCCGAATGTTCCACGACATGCGGCATCAACTCGGAAC
>JALHLM010000453.1:3450-5005 GCA_022844585.1 Pirellulales bacterium
CGATGCCGGGCGTCCGCGTGGCGATCGGCTGAAACAGCCCGCGGATGTTGTCCGGGGCCCCGGGCTTCATGTCCCAAAGATCGACATGGCTCGGCGCGCCGCAATTGAAGATCAGAATGACGTTCTTGGCCTTGCGCCCGTTGGCCGGCGCCGCGACCTCGGCCGCGCGCAGCCATTGCGACCAGAACAATCCGACCGCGCCGCTGCCCAACAATGCCCGGCGCGAGAACTTCGGCCCAGCAAATCCGCGGGCGCCTGGCGCCCCGGGCCCTGCAATATCGAGGTTCGGCATACTCCCCTCCGGGGCTGGACGCCGCAGTCTACTCCTTCATCCAGCGAGCAACAAGCAATTGGCGGAAACCGTATGTGAGAGCTTCGTTACGTCCCCGCCGTTGGCTTGCCACTCCCGGCAAGGGCACTTATAGTAAGACCTTCCAGGCCGGTTGTGGTGAGTCCCGGGGGCAAGCCGGGCTTCGCAGGGAGACTTCGAACCTCGTGCGGCGCGGCTTCGTAGGACAGAATTAGCTGCCGGTCTATTCGGGAGTTGCGCCGATCTCCAGGCACCTGCTGCCTTGGCGCGGGCGCTGCTTCATCGCCGAGTCCGGCAGTTGTTCCGCGTCCGCCGTTCGCGCCGGATGAGCTGATTCCCGCCTGAGCCGGGTCTATTTCCTTGTTGATTCCATCCGTCTAGTCATATTTTTCTGAGAGGGAGCCTTCCTTATGGGGGCTGTGGTCACCGCTCCGGTCGTCGAACCGGCCCAGCAGACCGATGTGGTCATCGAAACCCGCAACCTGACCAAGGTCTATCGCGATTTTTGGGGCCGCCAAAAAGTGCGGGCCTTGAACGCTTTGGACCTGGAAGTCCGCCGCGGCGAGATCTTTGGGTTGCTGGGGCCGAACGGCTCCGGCAAGTCGACGACGCTGAAGCTGCTGCTCGGACTTTTGTTCCCCACCAGCGGCCAGGCCCTGATCTTCGGCAAGGAAGCCACGGATGTGACCAAGAACGAACGCCTCGGCTACCTGCCCGAGGAGTCGTATCTTTATCGCTTCCTGAACGCTGAGGAAACGCTCGATTTCTACGGCCGGCTGTTCAACATGTCGAAGGAAACTCGCCGGCAACGCACGGCGGAGTTGATCGACATGGTCAAGTTGAATTGGGCGAAAAAGCGCCAATTGCGCGAGTACTCCAAGGGCATGACGCGCCGCATCGGCCTCGCCCAGGCGCTGATCAACGACCCGGAATTGATCCTGCTCGACGAGCCCACGAGCGGTCTCGACCCGATCGGCACGCGGGAGATGAAAGAGCTGATCATCCGGCTCAAAGAACAGGGCAAAACGGTGGTGATGTGCAGCCACTTGCTGGCGGACGTGCAGGACGTCTGCGACCGCATTGCCATCCTCCATCAAGGCGAGCTCAAAGAGCTGGGACGCGTCGATGACTTGCTGATGCAACAGGACGTGACCGAAATCCAGGCCAAGGGCTTGAGCGAAGCGGCCAAGCAGGAAATTCAGGACGTCATTCGTCGCCACCACGCCGAGACGATTTCGGACGGGC
>JALHLM010000454.1 GCA_022844585.1 Pirellulales bacterium
TTGACGACGCTGTCGTCCGGGGCGAGCCACATCGCCGTCGTGGGGAGCGTTTGCGCGGGAATCTCCACCGGCCCAAGGCCGATGTTCTCGCGGGTGTTGAACTTGATCTTCTTGAACGCCACGGTCTGCCAGGTGACGTCGACGTCGCCATAGCCAAGTTGTGCGCGCGGCACGGCGTCGCGCACATGGCGCGGCTTGGTGATCCGCACGCTGCTTTCCAAAATGGCCTGGGTGTAGTAGTCCATCTCATGGCGCTCGACGTAAGCGACCTTGCCGACCAGGTCCAACTCGCGAACGAAGTACGATTCGCCGTTGTGCAGATAGACGGCCTCGGGATAAATCAATTCCGGCGCGCTGATCGAATCGACGTTCGCAATCACCTCGTGATCCGGCGGCATTAAACGTTTATCGCCCGCGCGGCCCACCGGCGGCGGGTCGCCGGCGCGTTCGCCTTTGCGGCGCAACACGATGCTATAGGTGTTGTCGCTCATATTGCGCAAGTTGATCCGCACCGCGGGCGTCTGGCCGCCGGTGAAGTAGAACTTGCCACCGATCTCGTTCAATTCGCCGGCGTCGCGCAATAGCGCGGCGATGTCGCCGGTGAGCGGGCCGAACAATTCCACGTCGCGCTCGTCGAGCGGCAGCTCGAACGCCGCGGTTTTCAGGTGATTGGTGAGCACATACGGATTTTCCGGGTCGACGACCGCTTGCTCCGGCGTTTGCGCGAAGAAGTAATCCGGATGGCGCAGCAGATATTGATCGATCGGATCATTGCCGGCGATCAACACCGCCAGGCTGTCGGTTTGCCGGCGGCCACTGCGTCCGGCTTGTTGCCAGGTGCTGGCGATCGTGCCGGGGTAACCGACCAGCAGCGCCACGTCGAGCGAACCGATATCAACGCCGAGTTCGAGCGCATTGGTGGCCGCCACGCCGCGCAGCTCGCCGGAGAACAAGGCCTGTTCGATCTCGCGCCGCTCATTCGGCAGGTAGCCGCCTCGATACGCACGAATTTTGTCGGCGCGCGGCGACCAGCGCGATTGCAGTTCCTCGCGCGTATAGCGATGAATCAACTCCGTGGCCTGGCGCGTGCGCGTGAAGGCCAGGGCCTGGGCGTCCTGTTCGATCGCCTCGACCAGCAATTGCACCGCGTCGTCTGAAGCGCTACGCCGCGCGAGGTTATCTTTGCCTAACGGTGACGGATTCCACAGCGCGAAAAACTTGCGACCGCGCGGCGCGCCGTCGTTGGCGATGACTTCCACGTCGCGGCCCAGCAACTTCGACACAAATTCGCCGGGGTTAGCCACCGTGGCGCTCGCCGCCAAAAACGTCGGCGACGCGCCATAGTGCCAGCAGACGCGCAGCAATCGCCGCAACACGCAGGCCACGTTCGCCCCGACGATGCCGCGGTACATGTGCGCTTCGTCGACGACGACGTAACGCAGTTCGCTGAAGAAACGATTCCACTTCGAGTGATACGGCAAGATCGAGCAATGCAGCATGTCGGGATTCGACAGCACGAGGTTCGCTTCGGCCTTGATCCGCTTGCGCTGCGAAGTGGGCGTATCGCCGTCGTACACGCCGGGAATGAGTTGCGTACGCGTCGCCTCGGCGGCGGAGAGCAACTCGAGCAGCCCCTTTAATTGATCCTGTGCGAGGGCCTTCGTCGGAAAGAGATACAACGCCCGAGCCGCCGGCTGTTCGAGACAGGCTTCGAGGATCGGCAGGTTGTAACAGAGCGTCTTCCCGCTGGCGGTGCCGGTGACGACCACGAGATCGCGCCCCGCGCGGGCGGATTCGAGCGCGGCGACTTGATGCGAATAGAGCCGGTCGATGCCCCGTGCGGCCAGCATCGCCGAGAGCGCTGGCGGCAGCGGCGCTGTTGGCTCCGCGTAGATTCCGTCGCGCGCGGGCAATGCTTCCAGGTGCGTCAATTGCCCCGCATAGTCGGGCGATTGTTGAACGCGGTTCAGATACGCGGGCACATCCATGTGGCGGACTCCGGCGGCCGGATACTAAACGGGTGTCTAGTATACGGGCCGCGCGGTAAAAAGCCCAGGGCAGACCCTCAGTGTCGTTACCATCGCCCACCAACCTTGGTGGTCTGCCCTGGGCTTAGCGGAGACGATCGCCTGTCCTGATTGACTCTCGTCGATCCGCGCAACTAAAAACCCAGGGCCAACGCATCAGCGCCGGCCCTGGGCTCGGAAGGAACCTCGAACAATCGCTATTTCACGCGCGGCGTCGGTGGCGGCGTGAGGATTACGTTGGGCGGGACCGCGTTCGGATTGATGTTCACAGACTCGGCGCCCGCCTTCGTGATCAAGGTCCAGAGCGTGGCTGGGTCCACCGCGGCTCCAATGAATCGCACCGAGCCGTCGGCGAAGCCGGCATTGAAGCCGTCCGGCGTGAAGCCGCCGAGTTGCGGCAGGTTGCCTTTGCTGACCGGGATGTCTTCGGGCTTGGTCCAGGGGATATCGCGCTTTGCCTCGACGACCATCACCGTGTTCGAAGTGCCGTCGAGGAGTTCATGAATCTTCGCGCCCTCGGTGCCGTTGAACATCGTTTCCGGACCGGTCAGGACGTAGTACGACGCATACGGCTCGCTGCGACTATCCTGCTGCGTCCGATAGAGGGCCGGCATCTGAACCAGCACCCTTTGGTTGTTCGGGCTGTCCCAAGGCTCGTTTTGGTTGTACTGCTTGTAAAGCGAGTCCTGTTCCAAGTACGGCAGCAGCGCCACGCGCCAGCTGTGCTGTGTCTTGCCGTCGGGTCCCAAGAGCACGGGCGGCGGAAAGTGACCGTGCGCGTCCAGGTACACGTGCATCGCCAGGCCAATCTGCTTGAGATGATTCATGCTCTCGGCCCTACGTGCCGCTTCACGCGCCTTGGCGAGGGCCGGCATGATGATGGCCATCGACGCGGCAACGTCGCCAGGGCCTTCAGCGGTCAATCGCACGAGATTTTGTTCCGTCGACAACTTCACCGATTCGATCACGCTCACACCGGCGTCGAGCGCCTGGAGCTCAAATCCCGAAATGTCCGCCGGCTCGTTGGCGATTTGCGTGCGAAGCCCCGGCTCCATGTTCAAGAACAAGGTCCGCGCCGCCTCGAGGGTGCGACTGATGCGTGTCGCTGTATCGGCGTTTGACGCTAACGCGTAACCTTCAATGGTCAGGCTCTGTTGACCGCCGAAGCCAATCGCCGCGGCCTCCGTTTCCTGCCAGAGCGGAGCGAAGGGACGTGCCGGAGAATCGTTCGGCATTTTTTGCATGACGGCGCGAAACACGACAGGATCAATCGCCGCCGCCGCGGACGACTTGGCGACCTTATCCCAGAGCGCCAGCCACGGCTGCGGCCGTTGCGGCCGACTGAAGCTTGCCAGATAAGGCTTCATCAGCCTCTCCGGCTGCAGGATCAACGTGCGGTCATCCGGTATAAAACCGCACATGTCCTCCGGTTGGTCCGACGTGCGATAATACTTGTGCGTGCCGAGGGCCAGTTCTTCGAGTTTGCCCGTACCGCCGAAGCTGGACAGTGCCGGCTTCCAATCATGCGGCACCGCCGAACGCACCATGAAGTGCATCGTGGGGCCCTGGTCCTCGCCGATCAGCACGCCGGCGACCAGCACTTGCTCCAGTTGATTGATTGGCATATCCAATCGCATGCCGAACAGCTCATCCGCGGTTTTTGCCATCTCCGCCATCTCCGGACGGGCAAACAACTTGGCCGGGTTCACGGCGGCGACGACTTTGACGTCCGCCGGCAAGTAATCGAGCGAGAGCGTTTCCGGCGACGCGGCCGCCTCGGCTTTGGCTCCGGCTGCGGCGGGCACTTGCGCCATCAGCCGCGGTTCGCCGGGTCGCAGCCCGGCTACCACGAGACCGGCGACAGCGAGCGCGCCGATCAACAGCGCCCGGCCGCCGCGGGGCAACGTGGCGCTGGCTTGTCTTCGTGAGTCGCGCAACATCTCGATTCTCCTCATGAATGTTCCACGGGTGGGTAGAAACGGTCGGGCGGCCCAACTGAGGGCCAGGTCGTCTTGCCGGAGCGCCATGCCGGCCAGCGTGACGAGATACACTTCGCGGCCGCCGCTGGCGCGCATGCCTTGGGCGTCGGCGGCGAGCTCTTGCTCCAGTCGCATCCGGCCGACGAGCCAATGCACGAGCGGATGGTAAAAGTGGACGGCCAGCGTGACTTGCGCGAGAAGTCCGGCCAGAAAATCGTGCCGAGCGACGTGCGCGATCTCATGCGCCAACACGGCGCGAAGCTCGTCGCGCGACCAATCGCGCCAACCTTCCGGCAACAGCACGAGCGGCGCGAAACAGCCCACGGTTGCCGGCGTGCTCAAGCGGACCGTTTCGCGGACCTCGATTTCGTCCGAGCACCCCGCGTCTTGCCTTAGCGACTGCACGAGAAGATACAGCGCGGCGTCGGCGATCGGCTGGCTGTGACGCCGATAACTACGCACCGCCGTAGCGCCGGCGAGCAGTCGAATCAGGCCGAAGGCTGCGCCAATGCCGAACACGGCCAACACCACCATCGGCCAACGCCGCGTTGCGCCGCTCTGTTCCACCGGCGCGCGGCGCATTTCGTCGACAAAGGCGGACCAGAATTCCGCGACGGGCAACGTCCTGCCAGTCGACGGACGCACAGGTGCGTCGGCATTGTTCACCTCTGCCGCCAAAGAATTCTCCGCAGTTGCTTCTGCCGGTGCAGTTGTTCGCCAAGAAGTGATCGCCTTCCAAGCGTGTTCGGTGTCCCACGTCGTGGGGAGCGGCGCGACGGCCAGCACAGTCACGGTAAGTACCGCGATCAGCGTACCCGCCGAAACCAATGACCCTGCGGCCGGGCCGCGGCGGCGCGCGGCCAGGTACAACATCAATCCAAACGTGCTAAGGAGCGTGACCTGCAACATGCCCCACAGAATGACGGTCGCCCAGGCGTTCATGATTTGTGCTCCTTCAAGATGTCGACGAGCAAGGCGCGTTCTTT
>JALHLM010000455.1 GCA_022844585.1 Pirellulales bacterium
GTCCCGCCCCATTTGCCCGTACACCGACCCACCAGAAATTATCGCGACATACTGCAAATAATGCTAGTCTTTTGCCGCCGTTTTTCCGGTTTTTGCCGTCTGGCAAGCCCCGTGATGAAGCACGGACAGCCGCGACGGAGCGAACTTGTCACGCCGGCGGACTGTCCAGATTGTCGATTGCATTTTTGACGGCGCGACGGTTAAGCCCAGGGAAGGGCACCGAAGACCGTGGGCGATCGCTACGCTGTCGAGGGACTTCCCTGGGCCTGGAATGCAATGACGCTGGCCGAACCGAAGCGGTTGAAAACTCCGGTCGTGGCGGTTTTTTCACGCCCTTGCCAAGGTGCCGGCCGACATTATGATAGAGGACTCCCACGGGGGAGCCTGGGGGCGTAGCTCAATTGGTTAGAGTACCGGACTGTCGATCCGGTGGTTGCGGGTTCGAGCCCCGTCGCCCTCGCTACACGGCCCGGAAGTTCTTGCTTCGCAAGAGCTTCCGGGTTTTTCTATGCGCTCCGGTGGTTGCCGCTAAGCCCAGGGAAGGCCCTCGAAGACTGTTGGCGATAGCTTCGCTGACGAGGGCCTTCCCTGGGCTTAAAGTCGCTTAACTTCGACGACGACGTAGCGGGACAATCGAGCGGACTACTCCCGCAGCGTCGCGGCGTGCATGATGCGTTCTTCGGTAGCCTCGGCCCGGGTGAATTCCCCGGTGAGGCGGCCTTCGCAGAGGACCAGGATGCGGTCGCAGAGGGTCAGCAGCTCCGGCAGTTCGCTGCTGGTGACGATCACCCCCAGCCCGTCGCGGCAGAGGCGGTCGATAAGCTGGTACAGTTCGGCCTTGGCGCCGACATCCACGCCCCGGGTCGGGTCGTCGAGCAGCAGCACCTTGGGCCGGGCGAGGAGCCAGCGGCCGATGATGGCCTTCTGTTGATTGCCGCCGGAGAGGCTGGTAATCGCCGCCCGAATTCCGGCGGTTTTCACGCCGAGCTGCGCGACGCTCCCTTCGGCCATTTGCCGTTCGCGCGGGCGGCTGAGGAGGCCAGTCGACGTGGCCTCCGGAAGGCTGCACATCGTGATGTTGTGCCCGACGTTCATGCGGGCGAAGAGTCCGAGCCGTTTCCGGTCTTCGGTCACCAGCGCCATGCCGGCCTGTTTGGCCGCGGCCGGCGTGTGGAACTGGACGGCGCGGCCTTCGAGCACGATGTTTCCTTGCGGGCGATCGGCCGAGGCGCCGAACAGGCATTCCAGCAACTCGGTGCGGCCCGCGCCCATCAGGCCAGCGAAGCCGAGGATCTCGCCGCGCTTCAGATGGAAGCTGATGTTTTTCAGCCGCCACGCCCGGGCATGTCCCGGCCACGGGAGCGAAAGGTTTTCCACGCGCAGCACTTCGTCGGCGGCACAGCGTTCGCCTCCCAAGTCGACTGATGCGATTTCGCGCCCCACCATGAGTTGCGTGATTTCGCTGGCGTTGGTGGCGGCGCGGTCGAGCGTTTTGACGAATCGCCCGTCGCGGAGAATGGTGATGCGATTGGCGAGCCGGAAGACTTCGTCCAGCTTGTGGGAGATGTAAACGATGGTAACACCGCGCTCGCGCAGTTTGCCGATCACGCGATACAGCCGCGCGACTTCGGTTTCGGTGAGCGCGCTGGTCGGTTCGTCCATGATCAACACTTCGGCGTCGAGCGAGAGCGCCTTGGCAATCTCGATCAACTGCTGATCGCCGACGCGCAGCGTGCCGACCTTCGCCCGAGGGCTGACGTGGCATTCCAACTGCGCGAGCAGCTTGCCGGCGGCGTCTTCCATCTCGCGTTCGTGAAGCCAGCCCAGGCGGCCGTGCCTTTCGCGGCCAAGGAAGATGTTGGCCGCCGCGGAGAGTTGTTCCACCAGGTTCAATTCCTGGTGAATGATGCCGATGCCGGCGGCCTCCGCGTCGCGCGTGCCCAGGAAGCGTGCGGCCTGGCCGTCGAGGTGAATCTCGCCGTCGTAGTCGGGGATTACGCCGGAAAGGATCTTCATCAGCGTGCTCTTGCCGGCGCCGTTCTCCCCCACGACGGCGTGGCACTCGCCCGGCAGCAGGTCAAACGAAACGTCGTTCAGCGCGGTGACGCCGGGATAGCGCTTCGTGATGTGGCGGATGGAGATCAGGGGCATGAGGTGCAATGACGAATGACGAAGCACGAATGATGAATGATGTTTTCAATTCATCATTCTGCATTCATTATTTCGATCGAGTTTCCTCCCAGATTTTGATCGCGCCGAGTAGTCCCAGAGCGGCGATGCCGGCGCCGAGGCCTACGTTGCGGCCGCCCATGACGAGGGTGACCGTGCCGATGAGGACCGCGAGCGTGGGGACCGTGATCCAGCCGAGCATGCCGGGGAAGAAGCTTTTTTGGACGAGTTCGCGCATCGAACGCAATTCGTTGAACGTCACGGCCAGCACGACGAGGAAACCGACGATCAGGCCTTCGTAATCGTCGGAGCCGGAGCCCACGACCTTGGCGACGGAGTCGATGACCACGCGCAGGAACAGCACGCCGAGCATGACGCCGGGAATCAGGCCCACGCCTCCCTGCAAGCTGCACCCGCCGACGACGGAAGCGGCGATGGCGTTCAGTTCATAGCCGCGGCCTTGCGTGACCGGATCAGCGATGCCGACCTCGGCGGTGTAGAGCACGCCAGCGATGGCGGCCGTCATCGCGCCGAGGCAATACGCGAGCCACTTGAGGCGATCCGTACGGATGCCGCTCAAGCGCGCGGCCTGTTCGTTGCCCCCCATGGCGTACAAGTGGCGACCGACCACGGTGCGATTCATCAGCAGCCAGGCGAGCGCGCCAAGCACCAGAAAGATCACCAGCGGAATCCACCAGGTACGGCCGAGTTCGATAAATGCGGGATCGTCGACGTTGAGTTTCGTCGACTGATTGCCAAGCGAGCGGGTGATTTCCTGATTCAACACCTTGGCCAAACTGCGCAAGCCCACCAGCGACGCCAACGTGGCCACGAACGGCGGCAATCCGACGATGGTAATGAGCCAGGTATGCAATGTGCCGATCAAGAAACCGACCGCGAGCGCCGCGCCGATGCCGGCGGCAAACACGCCGAGGCTTAGATCGCTGGTATCGGGGATGCCGCGAATTCCCTCCGGCGCGAGCAGGTAAAACGTCTGCGCGCAGATCGAACCGCTGAAGGCGATCACTGAGCCGGCCGAAAGATCGATGCCGCCGGAGATGATCACGATCGCCGCGCCAAGCGCGAAGATGCCCAGCAGTGAGGTTTGCCGCAGGATCTCGGTGGCGTTGTCGACGGGCTTCTGGCTATAGGAGGGATTCGCGAACATCGTCACGGCAATCACCGCGATGATCGCCAGGATGAGTCCGAATTCGTTACGGAATTGACGCACGGGGGAGGAGGGTGGAGTAGTAGAGGAGTAACGGAGACAAGGAGAATTCCAGCGATAGAGCCGGAAGCGTTAGCGCCCGGAGGGAGCCCAAGTCCAACCTGTTGCGCTCCGGGCGCTGACGCTTCCGGCTCTATGTTTGAAAGGGCTTTTTTTCGCGTGTTTTGTGTGTTTCGTGGGCAATAGGATTACGACCCGGCCAGGTGTTTGGAGTCGAGCCAGGCTTTGAATTCTTTGAGTGTGAGAAATTCCGTGCCGGCGGAGAACATGTCCTTTTTCAGCGGCGAGGATTCATCCGGCACCACGACTTTGAGTCCGGTGACGATCACATCGCCGTCCGGGAGCATTGCCTTGATCGTGGTTTGATCGTCTTCAATCATCGCCTTCATCAGTTTCGTGGCGTCGAAGCCCATCTGATAGGGATTTTGCACGACCATCGCGTCGATCAGCCCGGCCTCCATGTGCGTGATCGCTTTGGGCGCGGCGTCGAACACGACGACCGTGGTCTTGTCTTTCACGTTGCGATCCTTGACCGTCGAGGCGATCGCGTTGGCGTTGTAGGCCCAGATGCCGACGAGGACGTTCAAATCGGTGTGGCGTTCCAAGGCGTCGCGAACGTTTCTGTCGGCTACCGAGAGATCCATCTCGTCGCCGAGCGTGTCTTCGGCGGCGGCGAACTCAGCGCCGGCGCCTTCGGCGAACCCGGTGATCCGTTCGATGGCGTTCGCGGCGCTCTTGTGGCCGACGAAGCAGACGTACTTGCCTTCCGGACGCAGTCCCTTCGCGGCCTTGCCGAGCTCGCGGCCCCCTTCGATGTTGTCGGTGCCAAGGTAGGCGAACCGCGCGTCGCGCGAGCGTTCGCGGTCAACGTCGGAATCGACCGTCAGCACCTTGATGCCTTGCGCTTGCAGCTTCCGCATGCCTTCGGCGACAGCCACGTTCTTGGCGTCGATCACGGAGATCGCCACGGCCGCGATGTCCGTCTGGTTGGCGTATTGCTGGAGCTTGTCGGCCTGGCCTTTATCGGTGCCGTCGTTCTTGTCGAGTTCGGCCTTCAATCCCGCTTTGGCCAGATCGAGCTCTTTCTCGGCGTCCTGCATGCCAGCCCGCATGGCGTCCCAGAACGGGTCGTCGCCGTTAGTGAGGATGATCACTCGCCGCGTCTCGCCGCTGCCGGACGACGACGATTGCGAATTGCCCGCATCCGTCTTTGAGCCGCCTTGGCCGCAACCGGAAAAGATCATGCACCCGGCCACGAGTGCGCCGCAGCCCGCTAGCCAATTTCGACGATCAATCATCCGCCATTCCTCCCGCCTGGGGCCGTGAATCGGCCGTGTTTTCAAGAACATGAATCGAGACGAGATCGCTGCGCGGACTCCGCCTATTCGTGTCCGCTACAATCGTTCAACTTTGCTTCGCCGCCAATTTCAAAGGATTCACCACGGAGGCACGGAGGGCACGGAGATGGGGAGCACGTGGGAATCGCAAATACACCATGGCGAATGCCGGGCATTCAACTTGGTGCTGGTGCTCGATTGAATCTCGTTGCTCTCCGTAGATCCGGGTGAATCCTCGG
>JALHLM010000456.1 GCA_022844585.1 Pirellulales bacterium
TGATCGGCGCGTTGATTGCGATCCCGATGGCGGCGCTGATCATTGTGCCGGACGTTGTCGCGTACATCGCGATTCACCTCCGCTACGATACGACCTGGTACGTCCTCAGCGAGCGCAGCCTGCGAATCCGGCGCGGGATTTGGGTCATCAACGAGACGACGATCACGTACGAAAACGTGCAGAACCTGAAAATCGACCAGGGGCCGCTGCAGCGGTTTTTCGGCATCGCCGACGTGGTCGTCGAGACCGCCGGCGGAGGCGGGGGCGCCGCGGGCCCGCACGGCCAGCAGGGCGGCGCGGGGCATTCCGGTTTGATTGAAGGCGTGGCGGAAGCCCGGGAGATTCGCGACCTGATCCTGAGCCAATTGCGGCAAAGCACAAGCGGCGGCCTGGGGGATGATCACCATGCCGCACCGACGCATGAGCCGGCGGCGCTTTCGACGGCCCATCTCGCGGCATTGCGCGAGATTCGGGATTTGGCGCAACGGGCGGCGCGGGCGGGTTAGACTCTGCGTGAACACACGATTCGGGTGCCCACTGGCGGCTCGTCCTCCAGTGTGTAGCGGCGTCAACTCCAGCACTGGCGGACGAGCCGCCAGTGGCACCCAACCCGCGAGTGTGTTTTCATAGAGAGTGTTCGCGCGAGCGATGAGCCGCCCGGTCTTTATTTTCCGGCCGCGCGTGCTAATCTAAGGGGCCAGCCTGGCGTGGCGGCTATTCCCCCAGGTGGTGGCAGGTTCAATGGCTGGAGGCGGCGTTCCCATGCAACAAGCGATTACAGGCGTTTCACCCCCGGAACAGTCCGAGGTCGGCATCGCCACGGTGTGGCCGAGCATTGCGGTAACTGCCCTGGGACGCTGGCTGGGACGGCGTTTCGAGAACAACACCGTCATCGGCCCGTTGCACCTGTCGATCGGCCGCGTTTGGGTGCTGATGTCGATCCCGCTCGCGCTCAAGCTCTATTTCTTCAATCTGCTGCCGTTCCGCTGCCGGCGTTACCGCCTGACCAATCGCCGCGTCATCATCCAGAAGGGCCTGGCCGGCATCGACGAACGCTGGTGCCTGCTGGGGGACTTCGACGAAATCCAGATCGTCGTCCAACCCGGCCAGGCCTGGTACCGCTGCGGCGACATGGTCTTCACCAAAGGCAAAGTGGAAAGCCTCCGCCTGGCCGCCGTGCCGCACCCGGAATCGTTCCGCTCAACGTGCCTGAAGGCGCAACGCTCGTACACTTCGGTGACGAAGTTCGCGGCGAAGTAGCTTCCCGAAGATGTGTATGCGCGGAGTCTGATCTCAGCGCGGTGATGCACTAAGATAGTGCGTCTTCTCCCCCTCGCTGGCGCTTCGGGTTAGTGTTGGCTCTTTATGCCCTCTCTCTTCGAAGCCGCCGAAGCCGACAACCGCCGCCAGGCGGAGCCGCTTGCGGCGCGGATGCGGCCGCGGTCGCTGAGCGAGTTCGCCGGACAACAACAGTTCCTCGGCGAAGGCAAGTTGCTGCGGCGGTTGCTCAAGGCGGACCGGCTCGGCTCGGTGATCTTCTACGGGCCGCCGGGGACTGGCAAAACCACGTTGGCGCGGTTGTTGGCGATTGAGAGCAAGTGCCACTTCGTGCAGCTCAATGCTGTGACGAGCGGCGTGAAGGAATTGCGCGAGGTGCTGGAGCAAGCCCGGGATCGGCTGGCGGCCGAGGGGCGGAAGACGCTGCTGTTTGTCGACGAGATTCACCGTTTCAATCGCTCGCAGCAGGACGTGTTGTTGCCGGACGTGGAGGACGGCGGCGTCGTGCTCGTGGGGGCGACGACGCAAAACCCGTTCTTCTCGATCAACAGTGCGCTCGTGAGCCGGAGCCGGGTGTTTCAGTTCGAGGCGCTGTCCAACGAGGACATCATCGCGCTCCTGAAACGCGCGCTCACGGACGTCGAGCGCGGCCTGGGAAAACATCGCGTCGAGGTTGCGCCCGGCGCGTTTGAATTCCTGGCCGAAGTGAGCGACGGCGATGCGCGGCGGGCGCTGTCGGCGCTCGAAATCGGCGTGCTGTCGAGCGACGAGCAACCGGTCCGATTCACCCGCGGGCTGGCCGAAGAAAGCGTGCAGCGCAAGACCGTGGAGTACGACGCGACGGGCGACTCGCACTACGACGCCGCGAGCGCGCTGATCAAGAGCATTCGCGGCAGCGACCCGGACGCGGCGATCTACTGGCTCGCGCGGATGCTGGAAGGAGGCGAGGACGTGCGTTTCCTGGCGCGCCGCATCGTGATCAGCGCCAGCGAGGACATCGGTAACGCCGATCCCCAGGCGTTGCCGATCGCGGTGGCCGCCATGCAGGCGACCGAATTCGTCGGCCTGCCGGAGTGCCAACTGCCACTGGCGCAAGCGGTGACCTATCTGGCCTGCGCGCCCAAATCGAACGCCGCGACCGTGGCCATCGGCGAAGCGCGGCGCGATATCAAGGAAGGACGTCTGCTGCCCGTGCCGGTGCATCTCCGAGATCAGCACTACGCCGGCGCGAAACGGATGGGCCACGGCGAAGGCTACGAATACGCCCACGACGCCGAAGGCGGCGTCGCGGCCCAAGACTACCTCGGCGTCGACCGAGAATACTACCGCCCCGTCCGACGCGGCTTCGAGGTGGAACTGGCGCAGCGCTTGGAAACGATCCGCGCCAGACTCCGCGAAGGAAAACGCCGCGAATAGTTTAAGGCGTTCAACTTACACCGGGTGCCACTGGCGGCTCGTCCGCCAGTGCGAGATTGACACTGCAAGCAGGCCCAAATCCAGCACTGGCGGACAAGCCGCCAGTGGCACCCCGCACTCCCAATTTGTTTCGCGTACTCTAACGCCGACGCCTAATGACGCAGGCTGCCAAAGCCAGCATTCCGGCCAATGCCGCGGCAGACGGTTCCGGCACAGAGCTCGCGCCAACTGTGCTCGCGCCGAAGTTATTGCGAACCGCGTTCAGGTCGCTGATGTCGACTTTGCCATCGAGATTCGTGTCCCCCAGGCCGGTCGCGCCGAAATTGTTGCGGACGTTATTGAGGTCGCCAATCCCCACGATGCCGTCGCCGTCCGTATCCCCGAACGGCGTGGCGCGCGTGATGCGAAACACTTCTCCCGTGGAACCGTCGTTGGCGCCGCCCAGCACCCAGAGCTCGCCATCAGGCGATTCGGCAAAGGCGTAGATCAAATCCGGCAGTGGCTGACCGACGGTGTCGATCTGGAATTGTTGCATCGAGCCATCGGCAAGATTCCCCCAGTACAGGCGTCCTTCGAAGAGGTTCACCGGACCGCGAAAGTCGCCGAAGACATACTTGCCTTGCAATTCCGGAAACAGCGCGCCGCGGTACACATAGCCGCCGACGACCGATTTGCCGTCCTGGTGATCGTATTGAAACACCGGCTCCTGGAGTCCATGCGCCGCGGCGAAATCCCCAACGCCGTCGCCGTCGACGTCTTCATCGAGGATCAGCTCGTTCTGGTCGGTCTTGTCGTACAGAAACGTTCCCTCCATTTGATTCCAACCGTAATTCGCGCCGGCGACAATGTGCTCGACGCTTTCGATATTGCGCTGACCGACATCGCCCACGTAGATCTCACCGTTGGCCCGATCAAACGTCAGCCGATACGGATTGCGGAGTCCATAAGCGAAGATCTCCGGCAGGGCGCCCGAAGTGTTGACGAAGGGATTGTTCGCGGCCGTGCGGTAGGCGCCGTTGGCGCTCGCGGGATCATTGCTGCCCGGCGTCAGCGCGGGCGACAGCGGATCGATGCGCATCACCTTTCCATAGGAATTGCCAAGATACGGTCCGTTGTCCGAGCAAAGCGTGCCAGAGCCGTTGGCTTCGTTGCAACCGTCCCCTCCGGCGATATAAAGATACCCGTCAGGTCCGAACACCAATTCGTTCATGTTGTGAATGGTGCCGGGCTCGTCGACGCGCAGGAGCTCGCGTCGCGTACCTTGAAACTGCAGCGCCGCCGGATCGTTCGCCGTGTATTCGTAGAGCGCGGTCTGATGGTGTTTCTTGCCATTCAACGACGCCGGCATCGACGGCGTGGCCGTGTCGCGCTTCTCTGGCTCCAGCGTATAGAACTTACCGTAGCCGGGCGTGCCGGCATTGGCGAAGTTCGGATGCATCACGACCGCAGTCATGCCGTAGGCATCCGGCAGAATGCTCGATTGCGGACCGAACAGATTGATATACGGGTCGGGCGATAGCCCCGTATCCAGTCGGCCCGTGCGAACCACGCCGCCAAGCGTCTGGATGAAGTAGCGATTCGGGTCCCCGGGCGCGAACACCAGATCCGTGGGGGCATACTGAAAGGTCCCATTCACCGGCCCATTGAGACCTTCCGCCACACGCGTCAGCCGCAGCTTCATGGAACCCAACGGTACGCTCGGCAGAAAGTCCGGTTGAGCCTGGGCGTGAGCGGCCATGCCGACAAGCAGCACGACGACGGCGGCCACGCAGTGTTGCCAATGCTTCCGACGGAACAGGTAGTAACCCAGTGCTCCGATTCCCAACAACAGAGCCGAACCTGGCTCAGGCACCGAATAGGTGACGGTGAGTGTGGGCCGCACCGCGGGATTGGCGTTCTCTCGCGTGTCCAATCGAACGGCAGTACCAGGTTGCGATTCGTCGCCAATGACGAACCAGCCGTGGTTGCTCGAAGGATCGTCAATCCAGGATTGAATGTCAGCGACCAGAGCCGTGGTCGAGGTCCAAGTAACCGGGCCTAAATCGGCGACATTAACGGAGGCGCTGGCGACGTCCGCAAAATCTCCCCCCGGCCGGTTCCATAGGGTCGACGGAAAGGAACTTGCCAGCCACGTTGCATCGCCCGCCTTGGCATCCGTCCCCAAGCCGCCCAACGCGCCGGCATTCGATGCGCCCTCCCCCCAGGCGTCTTCCGCGCGATGCAGCGCCAGCGTTGTGGAAACGAAATCGGGCGGAGTGCGCGAGAGATTCATCGAC
>JALHLM010000457.1 GCA_022844585.1 Pirellulales bacterium
CATGGCCAGCAACTTGACTGGCCAGGTCCGCAATATTGCCGAAGTGACCACGGCCGTGGCGAACGGCGACTTGTCCAAAAAGATCACCGTCGACGTGCGCGGCGAAATCCTCGAGCTCAAGAACACGATCAATACGATGGTCGATCAGCTGCGCTCGTTCGCGGCGGAAGTGACCCGCGTAGCGCGCGAAGTCGGTACGGAAGGCAAGCTTGGCGGTCAGGCCGACGTGCGCGGCGTGGCTGGCACGTGGAAAGACTTGACCGACAGCGTCAATTTCATGGCCAGTAATTTGACCGGCCAGGTGCGCAATATCGCCGAGGTGACGACCGCCGTGGCGAACGGCGACTTGTCAAAGAAGATCACGGTCGACGTGCGCGGCGAAATTCTGGAGCTGAAAGACACGATCAACACGATGGTCGATCAGCTGCGCTCCTTCGCGGCGGAAGTGACTCGCGTGGCCCGCGAAGTCGGTACGGAAGGAAAACTCGGCGGTCAGGCCGACGTGCGCGGCGTGGCCGGCACTTGGAAGGACCTCACCGACAGCGTGAACTTCATGGCCGGCAACCTGACCGGTCAGGTGCGCAACATCGCGGAAGTGACGACGGCCGTGGCGAACGGTGACCTCTCAAAGAAAATCACTGTCGACGTGCGCGGCGAGATTCTCGAACTCAAAGACACGATCAACACGATGGTCGATCAGCTGCGCTCGTTCGCGGCGGAAGTGACCCGCGTGGCCCGCGAAGTCGGTACGGAAGGGAAACTCGGCGGTCAGGCTGATGTGCGCGGCGTGGCCGGCACGTGGAAGGACTTGACGGATAGCGTGAATTTCATGGCCGGCAACCTCACCGGCCAGGTGCGCAACATCGCCGACGTCACGAAGGCGGTCGCGAACGGCGACTTGTCGAAGAAAATCACCGTCGACGTGAAGGGAGAGATTCTCGAACTGAAAAACACCGTCAATACCATGGTGGATCAGCTCAGTTCGTTTGCGGCGGAAGTGACGCGCGTGGCGCGTGAAGTCGGTACGGAAGGCAAGCTCGGCGGTCAGGCCCATGTGCGCGGCGTCTCCGGCACCTGGAAAGACTTGACCGACAACGTCAACTTCATGGCCGGCAACCTGACCAGCCAGGTGCGCGGCATCGCCAAAGTAGTGACCGCCGTGGCGAACGGCGATCTGAAGCAAAAGCTGACGTTGCAGGCGAAAGGTGAAATCGCCGCGCTGGCCGATACGATCAACAGCATGATTGAAACGCTGGCCACGTTCGCCGACCAGGTGACGACCGTGGCTCGCGAAGTGGGGGTCGAAGGCAAACTCGGCGGTCAGGCGAACGTGCCCGGCGCCGCGGGAACGTGGAAAGACCTCACGGACAACACCAATCAATTGGCGGCGAATCTGACGACGCAAGTTCGCGCGATCGCGGAAGTCGCCACGGCGGTCACGAAAGGGGACCTGACGCAATCCATCACGGTCGCTGCCTCCGGCGAAGTGGCGTCGCTCAAGGACAACATCAACGAGATGATTGTCAATCTGAAAAACACCACGCAAAAGAACAGCGAGCAGGACTGGCTGAAAACGAACCTCGCCAAGTTCAGCCGGATGCTGCAAGGCCAGAAGGACCTGCTCACCGTCGGTCGTTTGATTCTCTCTGAGCTCGCGCCCGTCGTTTCCGCGCAGCATGCCGTGTTCTACACCGTGGATGGTTCCACGGAGCCGCCGGCGCTGACGTTGCTGGCGAGCTACGCCTTCAAAGAGCCGAACGCGCTCGGCAGCCGCCTGGCTTGGGGGCAAGGGTTGATCGGCCAGTGCGCGCAGGATCAAAAGAAGATCGTCTTGACGCAAGTTCCACCGGAATATGTGCGCATCGCGTCTGGCCTGGGAGACGCCAATCCGCAGAGCATTATCATTCTGCCGGTGTTGTTCGAAGGCCAGGTCAAAGCCGTGCTGGAGTTGGCTTCGTTCGATCGCTTCAGCGCGACACACGAAACCTTCCTCGATCAATTGACCGAGAGCATCGGCATCGTGCTCAATACGATTGAAGCCAATATGCGGACCGAGGGCCTGCTGGCGCAGTCGCAGTCGCTGGCCACAGAGCTGCAAAGCCGTCAGGAGGAATTGCAGCAGACCAACCAGGAGTTGCAAGAAAAGGCCCGGCTGCTGGCGCATCAGAACGCGGAAGTCGAGCGCAAGAACACGGAAGTCGAACAGGCCCGTCAAGCACTCGAAGAGAAGGCCACGCAGTTGGCGCTGACTTCGAAGTACAAGTCGGAGTTCCTGGCCAACATGTCGCACGAGCTGCGGACGCCGCTCAATAGTCTGCTGATTCTCTCGGATCAATTGGCCAAAAACCCGGACGGCAACCTGTCCGGCAAGCAAACGGAGTTCGCCAAGACGATTCATTCGTCCGGCAACGATCTGCTGACGTTGATCAACGATATTCTCGATCTCTCCAAGATCGAATCCGGCACTGTGGTGCTCGATATCGACGAACTGAAGTTGTCCGACTTCCGCCGCTACAACGAGCGGACGTTCGGCCACGTCGCCGAGGCCAAGGGGGTCGATTTCATCATTCAGATCGACGCCGACGTGCCGGACTCGATCTACACCGACTCCAAGCGTCTGCGCCAGATCATCAAGAACTTGCTCTCGAACGCGTTCAAGTTCACGCATCACGGCCATGTCGTGTTGCGCGTCGAAGTTGCACAAGAAGGTTGGGATAGGTCGAACGAGCGCTTGCAAAGCGCCGATCGCGTGTTGGCCATCTCGGTGGCCGACACCGGTATTGGCATCTCGCCGGACAAGCAGCAAATCGTCTTCGAGGCGTTCCAACAAGCGGATGGCAGCACCAGCCGGCGCTTTGGCGGCACGGGACTTGGCCTGGCGATCAGCCGAGAAATTGCGCGCCTCTTAGGCGGGCAGATTCGCCTCGTCAGCGCGCAGGGGCAAGGCAGTACGTTCACGCTCTATCTGCCGCAGCGATACGTGGCGCTCACCACGACGCGCAAGCCGGCAATCGAAACGGCCGTCCCAGTCAATGTGCCGGCGCTCGCGGCGCCGTTGCCTCCGGCGGACACCAGCCAGGTGATTCGAGATTTCGAGGGGGACGCGTCGCCCGCGTTGCAACCGACCGACCGCATGGTGTTGATCGTCGACAACGATCTCGGCTTCTCCAAGTACATGCTGGAAATCACCCGCGATCATGGTTTTCATGGCGTGGTGACCGCCTCCGGCGTAACGGCCGTGGCGCTCGTGCATGAACATATGCCGTCGGCGGTGACGCTGGACATTCGGCTACCGGACATGGATGGCTGGCGCGTGCTGGACCGCATCAAGTCCGACCTCGCCACGCGGCACATTCCGGTCTGCGTAATCTCGACGGAAGAGGACGCGAAGCGGGCACGCAATCGGGGCGCCTATTCCGTGCTGAACAAGCCAATCGAAAGTCGCGAGCGGCTTGATCAGGTGCTGGAGTCGTTGGAAGGGTTCCTCGCGCGGAGCGTGCAGCGGGCGCTGATCGTCGGCGAAGACGCGAAGCAGCGCGACGCGCTTGCAGAACTGCTGAATATTGATGACGTCGAAGTGCAGAAGGCGGATTGCAAGGCGGCGATTGAATTTGCCAACGGCCTCGGCGCGGCCGACTGCATTGTGTTGAGTGGCAAGGTTCAGGAGGCGTTTCTGGAGCGGCTCGTCGATCAGCTCGATCCCGCGGAGTTTCACCGCAACGTCGGGGTGATCGTGTTCAACGAGGACGAAGGGCCGCTTCGTGGCGCGTTGAAACAGCTTGCCGAGGCGACGGTCGTCCATACCGCGCGGACGCGCGAGCGACTACTTGACCAAGTGTTGCTGCATCTGCATGCTCCCGTGTCGCGCCTTTCCGAGGCGCAGCGCACCATGCTGGTGCAACTGCACGACAACGCCGGGGCACTGGCGAATAAGAAGGTCCTGGTCGTCGATGACGACGTGCGCAACATTTTCGCGCTGACCAGCGTGTTGGAGCGGCAATCCATGCACGTGGTCTCCGCCGAGACGGGCCGTGAGGCGATCCACATTCTGGAGACGACGCCCGATATCGACGTCATGCTACTCGACATCATGATGCCGGAGATGGACGGCATCGACACCATGCGCGTCATTCGCAAGCTGCCGCAGTGCGCGTCGTTGCCGATCGTGGCGGTCACGGCGAAGGCGATGAAAGGCGACCGCGAGAAATGCATCGAGGCCGGCGCCTGGGACTACCTTTCGAAGCCCGTCGATACCGAACAGTTGTTCTCTGTGCTACGCTTTTGGTGCCATCGGTAAGCGGCCGCCGCGGCCCGCGCCGGAGTCTCGAGCATCGCGCTGACATCCCTTATGGCACAACATGGACGCGAACGGTAAAGTCAACATCCTGATCGTTGACGACGCACCCGACAAGCTGCTCGCGCTCGACACGGTGCTAGCCGAGCTTGGCGAGCGCGTCGTCACGGCCGCGTCAGGGCGCGAGGCGCTGCGGCGCTTGTTGGCGGACGATTTCGCGGTAGTGCTGCTCGACGTCAACATGCCGGACCTCGACGGCTTCGAGACCGCGAGCCTGATCCGCCAGCGCAAACGGTCGGAACACACGCCGATCATCTTCATCACCGCCGAAAGCGATGAGACGCACGTGAGCCGCGGCTATTCGCTGGGCGCTGTCGATTATATCGTCTCGCCCATGTTGCCCGAGGTGCTGCGGACGAAGGTCAGCGTATTTGTCGAGCTGTATCGGAAACAGCGGGAAATCGAACGCCAGGCCGATCAACGCATTGCCCTAGCGCTCATGCAGGCGGAGCGCGACGAGGCCGATCGGGCGAATCGTGCCAAGAGCGAGTTCCTGGCGAATGTGAGTCATGAACTGCGCACGCCCATGAACGCCATTATCGGTATGACGGACCTGGCGCTCCAGGAACAGCTTGCGCCGTCCGTGCGCGACTATTTAGAGACGGCCC
>JALHLM010000458.1 GCA_022844585.1 Pirellulales bacterium
CGAACACGCTGCTGTGAACGTCTTGGGCCGCAACGGATCGACCTACGAAAATACCTTTCAAACCGGGACCTTGTCCTTCACCGGTTCGAAGGGCGGTCGCGAGCTGGCCACCAAGGATTTCGAAGTCACCGGCGCGACCACCGTGCTCGACCTGATCAACTTCATGGAACAGGCGATGGGCGTGCAAGACGCCTCGTTCGATCCCGTGAACGCGATCCCCGGCGACGCAAATTTCGGCGCAGCCGGCGGCAGCGTCACCGCGGACGGCCGCATCCGCATGGTTGGCAACAACGGCGTCGACAACGCGATCGACGTCGGTCTGTCCGGCTTGCAATTCACCACGTCCACGGGCACCACGAATGTCAACTTGCCGTTCGGCAAGATCCAGGATGCGCTGGGCCAAAGCGCCGTGGCCGACTTCCGCGTCTACGATTCGTTGGGTATTCCGCTCAATGTTCGGGTGACGTCCGTACTGGAAAGCCGCGACTCGACGAGCACCACCTACCGCTGGTTCGCTGACTCCGGCGACAACGATCCTTTGAGCGGATCGCAGATCGCCGTCGGGACCGGGCTGATTTCCTTCGACGGCGAAGGGAAAGTGATCTCCGTTAGCGAAGAGACGGTCTCCATCGCCCGCAGCAATGTGTCCAGCGTGTCGCCGTTGGAATTCGATCTGGACTTCAGCCAGTTATCCGGCCTGGCCCAGGACCGCAGTACGCTGGCCGCTTCGCGACAAGACGGCTCCGCGGCCGGTACGCTGAGCAGTTTCATTATCGGCGAAGACGGTACGATTCGCGGTGTGTTCTCCAACGGCGTGACCCGCGATCTCGGTCAGATTCGCCTGGCACGATTCTCCAACCCTGCCGGTTTGGAGCAGAAGGGCGAGAACTTGTTCGCGTCCGGCGTGAACTCCGGCCTGCCGATCGAAGGCGACCCGGGCGCCCAAGGCATCGGCAGCATCGTCGCCGGTGCCGTGGAACTGTCCAATACCGACATCGGCGCCAACCTGATCGACCTGATCCTCGCCTCCACTCAATACCGAGGCAATACGCGTGTCATCACAGCCGCCCAGCAGTTGCTGGACGAATTGTTGAACCTGAGACGCTAGCGCGTAAATGACGAATGACGAAATCCGAATGTCGAATCAAATTCGAATGAACGAATGTCGAACCGGGCAATCATAGCTCATTCGACTTTCAGACATTCGAATTTGATTCGTCATTCGGATTTCGAAATTCGTCATTCCCACCTTCCCTCCGCGGTTCAAAACGCGCGAAACTCAGCGCGCCGGGAATTGAATCTTGCTCAGTTTCGCCACGGGATCGTGGCCCGGCGAGAAGGCCAGCTCCGCCGCGGCGATGTTGCTCATGCGGGCGCGCATCCAGCGGACGGAACGATGGGCGTAGCCGTCGACGAAGCCGTGGAGCGGGCGTTTTTCCGGATCGACGGAGCGGAGCTCGATCACCGACTCCAACGGCAAAACCACGGGTCGCCAACCGTCCGGCGACAAGACGTTCGAGCCGACCAGCAACAACGCCGACGTGCCGAGCGGCAGCGGCGTGGCGCCCATGGCGCGTGCGTAGGAAGTGCTGCCGGCGGCCGTGGCGACGAGGGCGCC
Organism: Pirellulales bacterium; assembly: GCA_022844585.1. Classification (GTDB taxonomy): domain Bacteria; phylum Planctomycetota; class Planctomycetia; order Pirellulales; family JALHLM01; genus JALHLM01. The sequence continues at coordinate 1,619 of JALHLM010000458.1, forward strand.
GTCGGCGACGAGGCGCGCCAAGCGTTGTTCGCCGTTCACACGCACTTCGATCCACGCCGTCTGGCCTGTGGCACGTTCGACCCAGACATCGTTAAAGGCCAGCGCGGATTGTCGCACGCCGTCGGTCGTTTCCATCTCGACGCGCAACAAGGGGACGTGTTCTAGCACGAACTCTTCGTCGGCCAGCGAGGCGGCGGGAACGTCGTTAAGCAGAAAGCCCAAGTGCCCCGCGTTAATACCATAGAACGGTACGCGCAGCCGCCAATGCTCGCGGATCGCGCGCAGCATCGTGCCGTCGCCGCCAATGACGACGATCAATTCTGGATCGTCGTGGGAATCCGGAAAGCTCTGCGCGATTCGCTGGGCTTCTTCGTTGCGCGGATCGCTGACGACCTTGAGCCGCGTGCCTTGCACATGCAAGCGCGAGCGTCGCGTGGGAGGGACGCCGCGGTAGAGCCCATGCCGCGCGATGTAATCCGCCACCTCGGGCAGCAAGAGATCCGCCACCGGCCGGCTATTGAACAGGTGGCTGCGGACCGCGGTGCTCGAGCGGATTTCTTCCGCATTGATAACGCGATGGTGCGGCGGTAGATCGGCCGGGGAAAGTGACTGTTCACCGCCGGCGACGACCACGAATCGGCCTTCGCGCCAAAGTTCGTCGCCGTGTTCCCAGGAATTTTGAATGACCGATTGGCCCGTTGCGCCCCCCGCGACTAGGTTCGCCCCCACGACGATCCAGGACTCCGCGGCTGGAGCGAATTGCTCCGCAAGACGATACATCGGCGTGAAGTGTCCGGCTTCCAGATCGGCCAACTCGACGCGTACGCGATCCAGATGGCGAAAATTGACGTCCGCCATTGCCGCCAGGTAAATCGGCAGCACGTCGTTCGCGACCGGCTCGCCAGCGCGCGGTCCCGCGGGGATCACCACAACCTCGTCGAATACTTCCGCCAGCCGTGCGGCGATCCGACGGTGGTGCGCACCCGGCGGGTTGAAGCTCCCGGCAAACAAGGCGATTTGCAGGCTCATGGCGAATCTGGGATGCCGGATGGGATCGTGGTCATGGGCGTTGTATCCGCTACCGGGCGGCAGCAGAATACGGACGGGTTGGGGCAGCCCCTAATGGAGGGTGCGCGCGCGATGAGCCAAACCGCACAATTGATAATAATGCATCTTGTCGGTACAAAACGACGGTAATCCGGTTTGCTTGGCCGCTAAGCGAATCATGTCGTCACGGCCCGTGCTTTTCGCGAGCTTTGATCGCCGTTTTCGCGGCGCAGTCAAGGGGCTTGGGACAGCGTGCCCCGGTATTTCCTAGGTGTTGCTGGCACCAAACTGAGCTATTAGTTATACGCCAGTTTGGTGGTCCAGTCCTGCCCCCCTGGAGTTCCATGGCAATGCGTATTGACGCTGCCTCTAGAATCATACAGTACGTCGGTCGCGACCAGGATGCTTGGGATGCGCTGCGGCGCTCCTTTGCCGATCCGGTCTACCGGGTCGAACATGCGCGCGGTGACTTGAAGCGTTGGCAAAGCCTCGATCCGAGTTGGCGATGTGCTTGCATCGTCGTCATCGATCATGTGGAGGAAGCCGAAACGGCTAAGTTCATGGAGGAACTCGTTCGGCATGACGCCGGAATTCCCATGATTGCCCTGGTCGATGGCGAACATCCCGCGCGCCTCACCGCGGCGGGATTGGCCCGGCTGCACGGCGTCCATCGTCTCGTCGTCAAACCATGGAGCGAGCCGACCGCATTGATTGCGGCGGTCGAAAGTGCCTTTGACTGGCTCGAACATTGGAAGCAGTATTTGCAACAGGCCCTCGCGCTGAACTGCGAATCAGTCAATACTCCTCTTCGCGCTACTTCTGCGTCTTCGCTGCGTCCTGAACCTACGGTGACTTCCGCCGCGTCAACAGCCAGTTTCTAGAGCCGCGGTGGGAGTGGGAATGCAACGAACTTCGACCATTCACATCGTTGATCCCGACCCGCTCACGATCAACGCCCTACGCGGCTTGTTCCCCGCCCACCCGCCGAAGTTCCTGGCCTATCGCACGGCGGCGGCCTATCTGGAACAGGCTGAAGTCGATCGCCCCGCCTGTGTGGTTTGCGAACTGTCCCTGCCGGACCGATGTGGCGTTAAGCTGATCGAGGAGATCCGGCGCGCGAACTGCCCCTTGCCAGTGATCGTCCTTGCCGCGAACCCCACGGTTCGGGCGACGGTCGACGCCATGATCGCCGGGGCAATGTTCGTCTTGGAGAAGCCGGGTGATGCAATCAGCCTCCAAAGACTGATCAAGAGCGCGCTGAAGCAAGACGCCGAACAACTTCAGCAATGTCAGGAACTCCGGCAACAATCGACGCGTTTCGCGCTCCTCTCGCCCCGAGAACGTGAAGTCGCCGATCTCATCTTCCAGGGTCTGGAAACCAAGACGATCGCCGCGAAGCTGGGCATCAGTCCGAAGACCGTCGAATACCACCGGGCTCAGATCTTCGCGAAGATGGAGGTCTCGAACGCCGTGCAACTGACCGTGGCGCTACTGCGGCTCGAAAAGTCGCGCGTCTGAGCGGCCGGCAGGAACAGCTGGCAGCGAACCTGACGGTCTCGCGGCCACTCCTTGTTCCCAAGCGGAGTTGCCCGCAAAATAGCGGTTTCTCCGCTATCTTCGGTTCGCGAGTACCCTCATGCCCAGTTGCGTTTTGGCCTATTCCGGCGGCCTTGATACCTCGGTGATCCTCGGTTGGCTTCAAGAGGAGGGCTACGAGGTCCACGCCGTCTACGTCGATCTGGGCCAGCCGTGCGAGGACCGCCAGGCGATCCTCAACAAGGCCAAGCAATGCGGCGCGGCCAGCTCCCGGATCGTCGACGCCCGCGAAGAGCTCTGCCGGGATTTCGCGTTCCCGGTCCTGCAATGGCAAGCCAAGTACGAGGGGGTTTATCTCCTCGGGACGTCGATCGCCCGGCCGCTGATCTCCAAGGTGTGTCTCCAGGTCGCGCGGGAAGTCGGCGCCGACGCCTACGCCCACGGGGCCACCGGCAAGGGCAACGACCAATGCCGCTTCCAACTGGCGGCCGAGGTGCTCAATCCGGCGGTGAAGATCATCGCCCCCTGGCGGATCGAAAAGTTCCGCGCGGCGTTCCCGGGGCGCAAGGAAATGATCGCCTTCTGCGAGGAACGGAAGATTCCGGTCAAGGCGTCGTCCGCCAAGCCGTACAGCTCCGATGAGAATTGCCTGCACATCAGCTACGAAGCCGGCAAACTGGAGGACCTGACGGTCTGCGGCGTCGACCTGGTCGATTTCGGCATGACGGTTTCGCCAAAACAAGCGCCCGATGAAGTCGAA
>JALHLM010000459.1 GCA_022844585.1 Pirellulales bacterium
TTGCCGGAGCGTTGGAACATCATCAGGATCATCGCCAAGGACACGGCGGCCTCGCAGGCGGCCACGGTGATGATGAAAATAACGAGCATCTGCCCGCCCCAGTCGCCGTGGTAACGCCCCCAAGCGACGAGGCTCAGCGAGACGCCTTGCAACATCATCTCCGCGGCCAGGAACATCACAATCAGGTTCCGCCGCGTAACGAAACCAACCAGGCCGATGGCGAACAACAGCGCGCCGACCACCAGGTAGTTGAGGAGTAACGTGGTTTCATTCATACCGCCCCCCTTGGCGTTTCGGGACGCCTTGCGACGTAATCGCCACCGCCGCGACGACGGCCACGAGGAGCAACGAACCGCCGGCTTCGACGGCGATCAAATGTTTGCTGAACAGTTGCGCGCCGAGTCCGGCGACGTGTTCGTTGACGAGCACCGCGTTCTCGGTCATCGGTTTGGCGGCGGCGAATCCGGCGTCGGCCGTGGCCAAAGAACTCCGCAGCAGATGCGTCAACAGGCCGACCAACAATCCGCCCACGCCGGCGCCCAACAGCGGCTCCCAACTGACGCGATCGTAGGTGGACAAACCTTGCGGCTGGGCAAGCATCAGCACGAACAACATTGTGACCAGAATCGCGCCGGCATAGACGACAATCGTCGCCACGCCGAGAAACTGTGCGCCTTGGAACATGAACAAGCCGGCCGTCCCCGCCAAGGTCAACGCAAACCAGATCGCGCAATACACGGGACTGCGAAACGTCACGGAGCCGACGGCCGACACGACGGTCACCGTGGCAAGCATCGCGAACACGCCTTCGCGCAAACCGGTCAGATGCGGCAGCTTCGCGCCTAGCAGCACGAAGGCCGCCACGGCCAACATGCCGCCGACGCGCCGTCCGCCCCGCGCGCCGCGCGGCAGCAGCAGGAACATGCCGGCGGCGCCCAACAGCGCCACCAGCGCGAAGGGCCAGCCGGGGTGCGATAACACGTAGGTCACGCGTTCGGAAAAACTCACACCGTGCCTCCCAGGGCGATCGACTTCATCGGCTCGGCGTCCTTAGTCATGTCGTAGACGCTGAGCAGTTTTTCCTTGTCGAAGATCATCTCTTCTCGGCTGCGACCGGTCAGGTCCATCAGGCTCGTCAACTCCACGGCGTCGACCGGGCAGGCTTCCTCGCACATCCCGCAGAAGATGCAACGCAACTCGTCGATGACAAAGCTCTCAGGATACTTCTCGCGATCCGGCCACGGGCTTTCCGCGGCGATGATATCAATGCAATGCGCCGGGCAGGCCGTCGCGCACAGAAAGCAGGCCACGCACTTCACGCGACCTTCAGCGTCCTTGTTCAAGCGATGCACGCCGCGATAAATCAACGGGTTGCCGATCTGCGGCCGCTCTTCCGGAAAGCTGACGGTGACCTTTGGGCTGATCAGGTGGCGCGCCGTCGTCGTGAGCCCCTGGACCAACAACGGCAGGTACATCCGCCCCGTCAGCCCCAGCTTCGGCTCTTCCACCCAGGTGATGTCAGGATCGTCGGATTTCATGGGCTTTTTATACTTTTCACCGCGGAGGCGCTGAGACGCGGAGGGGAGGGGGAGAGTTTGAAGTTTTCAGTGTTCAGTTTTCAGTGTTTTGTTGGCCGCATATTCAATCGTCACTAACCACTTCTCTTCTGCTCTGCGTCTCCGCGTCTCTGCGGTTCAAAAAGGGTTGACCCTATTCCATGGCGCCGATTTTTCCGTAGACTGGGCGGTTGTCGGTGCCGAGCGGCGATGCCCAGGCGACAGCGGCCCAGCAGATGATGCCGATCAGCCAACTGGCGCCGATCATCAACAGGCTGGCCATGCCGCGTCCTCCGGCGCGCTCGATCAACTGCGGTTGAAACTCCACCAGGACCGCGATCACTACCAGGTTCACCATGCCCAAGGGAAGCATCACCTTCCAGGCGAGGGCCATGAGTTGATCGAAGCGGAACCGCGGCCAGCTCCAACGCACGAGCATGAAGAACAGGATCACGCCGGTGATTTTGGACATCAGGATGATGTGTCGCAGGATGGCCTGGCCCCAGGTGATTTCGCCCGTGGCGTCGCCGGTCAGTCCCCAGAAGTGCCAACCGCCGAGGAACAGAATCACAATCAGAAACGCCGCCATGATCATGTGCAGGAATTCGGCGACGAGGTACATCAGCAGTCGCAGGCCGGAGTATTCCGTGTGGTACCCGCCGATCAATTCCTGCTCCGCTTCCGGCAAGTCGAACGGCAACCGCGCCGCTTCGGCGAAGGCCGCGATGACGAACACGACGAAGCCGATCGGCTGCCAGAAGACATTCCACAGGCCCGAAGAGGCCTGCGCGTTGATGATTGTCTCCAACCGCAACGAACCGCTCGCCAACACGATGCCGAGGATGCCGAGGCCCATTGGCAACTCGTAGGCGATCAACTGCGCGCTGGAGCGGAGGCCGCCGAGGAAGCTGTATTTGTTGTTGCTCGCCCAGCCGCCGAGGATCACGCCGTAGACGGCGATGCTGCTCAGGGCGAAGACGTAGATCATCCCCACGTCGATGCCCGGTGCGGCGGTGAGATCGAACGGCCCGTAGCCGAAGATGGCCGGCAAGCGATCGCCGACAGGCACGACGGCGAAGCTGGCCAACGCCGCGGCAAGAATGGAAATGGGCGCGAGCGAGTAGAGGAACTTATCGACATGGCCCGGCGTGTATTCTTCTTTGAGGATGAACTTCACGCCGTCGGCGAGCGGTTGGCCGAGGCCGAAGAGTTTGATCTTCGTCAGCGGGATGCCGACGCGGTTCGGCCCTTTGCGATCCTGAATCCAGGCCGCCATCCACCGCTCGAGCAGCACAAAGTACGCAGCGGCCGTCATCAACCCACCGATCAGGAGGGCGATCTTGACGAGCGCGACGATGACGTATTCAGGCATGGAGTTTATGGGTGGTTTGAATGATGAATAATGAATGCAGAATGATGAATGTTGGTGGCTTCAATTCATCATTCATCATTCTGCATTCATCATTTCGCATTTACTTCGTTCCCGTTTCCGCCAACAGCTTCGCCCTGAGGTCGACGCCCGTTTCCGGCACTTCCGCGCCGGCGGCTTCGAAGAACAGGATTTCCGCGGCGACGTCGCTCAGCACTGCACGGCTGTTGAACAAGCCCGGCTTGCCAAGCAATTGCCAGAAGATCTGTCCGTCGACCCAAGCTCCGGCGGGCGGGCGAATCGCCCAGCGGACCGACTGCAGGCGATCTTGGAAGTTCACGTACGACCCGTCGCGCTCCGCGAAGCCGGCGCCTGGCAATTGATGCGTGGCTTGTTCCATCAGCGGCGAGCTAAACATATCCTGCACGACCAACACGTCCAGCCCCGCGAAGGCCGCGGCGGTCTCCGCGGTGTTCCAATCGGTCTTATAGCCGCCGCTGACCCAGGCGGCCTTCACGTCGCCACCGGCAATCGAGGCGACGAAGTCGTCGAACGTCGTCACGCTGCCGGCAAAGTGTTTCAACACCGCTTCGACGCCGCGCCGATTCGGACATTTTTCCGCGTGGATCGTGAAGCCATTGGGGAAGCGCTCATCTTCGCCGTCGACCGGAACCGGCCCGAGCGCCAGCACGGCGTTCGCGTCAATGGAGCGAACGTACTTCGCCAATAGGTATGCTTCTTCCACCGTCAAGTGCGGCGACAACACGGCGGCTAGACGTCCGGCTTTGCGGAGCGCCGCATCCAACTCGGGGCGCATTTCGTTCCACTCGACATTCGCCAGCACGCCCTGCGCGTTGCGATGCTTCGCGCCAACGAGGCGATGCTCCGCGTGCAGGTGGTGATACCCGTACCGCCCCTCGTCGCACATCCACCATTGATTGATGAACGGATTCTCGCGCGGCTTGAGGCGATAGACGTGATCCTGATTCTCTTCCACGTGAACCGAGCAGCCCGTCGAGCAGCCGGTGCACACTCCGGCGTGGCGCTTCATGAACCAGACGCGCTGCGAATAGAGGAAATCCCTGTCGCCGAGCGCCCCGACAGGGCAGATATCGACCACATTGCCGGAGAGCTTGTTGTCGAGCGGGAACCCAGGTAGCACGTCGATTTCTTCGTGGCTGCCGCGGTTGGCGACCATCAGTTCCGATGTGCCGGTGATTTCGCGCGTGAAGCGCACGCAGCGGGTGCACATCACGCAACGATCGACGAACAGCGTGACCGTGTCCCCCATCGGTCGCTTGCGACTGGTGAACGGCCGCAGATCGGCGCGGCGTTCTTTTTGCCCGTGGAGGAAGTAATAATCTTGCAGCAGGCACTCGCCGGCTTTGTCGCAGATCGGGCAATCGATCGGGTGATCGATCAACAACGCTTCTTCGACATACGCCCGGGCCTGGCGGATCTTTTCGCTATCGGTGACGAAAACGGTATTGTCCTTGGCCGGCGTCTGACAGGCGGGCACCAACTTCGGCATCATCGTGATCGCGCCGGTCTCCGGGTTCCGCGTCCCGGTCTCGCACAAGCACATCCGGCAACTCGCGACGACGCTCAAGCCGGGATGCCAGCAGTAATGCGGGATCTCCACGCCGGCGCGGCGCGCGATTTCAATCCCATTCAACCGATCGGTCGGGGAAATCTCAATTTCTTTTCCGTCTACAATGACCGATGGCATGTCGGATGGATGATGATGTTGAGTGGTGACTGATTAAGTCGATGTCGATACGTTCGACTTCGTCTCGTATTGCGGCATAGTCTCCTTTCGCTCCGCGAAAGGGCGCCCTTTCGCGGAGCGAAAGGAGACTGTGGCTCTTAGTGCGCAAGCACTGGAAGCGATTCTACTGCTCTTTCTTCCATCCAGCCGTGCGGGTTAGTGCGCTTGATGTATTCCTCAAACTCTCCGCGGAATTTTCTGATCGCGTTCTTGATCGGCCAGGCCGCTCCGTCCCCCACCCCGCAGATCGTCGTGCCGGGG
>JALHLM010000460.1 GCA_022844585.1 Pirellulales bacterium
AAGATCGACGACATTGCGCTGATGTTGCGCGGCGCGATGGCGGCCGAAGGCAAAGTCGGCCTGATGGCCAACGTCCCGCGCGCGAGTTTGCAGGAAGTGTTGTCACTTTTGCCGGCGCTACAAAAACCGACGATCAGCAGCCTCTCGGATGACGACTGGGTCGATGTAATGACGGTCATCGACGAAGCGGTAGTGCGCAATATCATCCCGCGGCTGAAATCGGCCGGAGCGCGGGGGATTGTCGAGTATCCCCTGAATAAGGTGATTGAGTAGCCCCCACTCACTAACCCGAAGCGCCAGCGAGGGGGAGATGACGCCGAATTCAGAAACAACATCGCGCTGAGGCCAACACCCCCACCCTCTCGCTGGCGCACAGGGTTGGTGTGAGCGCTTCCGCCCAACATCCCGCAGGAGTACAAGCAATGCGTTCGCGAGTCCTGACGTTCATCACCTGTCTGAGCGCATGGTGGACCGCGCCGACGGTCGCGGCGGAGCCGGCCGAATTGCCGGAAGTGGCGCACGAGGACTTCGAGCAAGGCGCCGAACGCTGGCAAGCGACCGATGCGCAAGCCTGGGAAGTCTTGCCGGGCAAGGACGGGCAAGGGTACGGCAACACGAAGCAAAGTGAATACAAGCCGCCGCATCGGAGCCCGCTGAACATCGCGCTGTTGAAGGACGTGATCGTGGGCGATTTCGTCTTGGAAGCCGACGTCCGCAGCACGGTCAAGGATTACGGCCACCGCAGCATGTGCCTGTTCTTCGGCTACCAGGATCCGGCGAACTTCTATTACGTCCATTTCGGCAAGCAGATGGACGATCACGCCAATCAGATTTTTATCGTCGACGACGCCCCGCGCACGAAAGTCTCGACGAAAACCACCGACGGCACGCCCTGGGACGACGCCTGGCACCACGTGAAAATCGTGCGCACGGTGAGCGACGGGACGATTGCAATTTACTTCGACGATATGGAAACGCCGGTCATGACGGCCGAAAACAAAACTTTCGCCTGGGGACAAATCGGTCTCGGCACCTTCGACGACATGGGCATCTGGGACAACATCCAACTGCGCGGCACGGTAGTTGAGCGGAAGTAGGAGTTTGCCCGCGAAACACGCGAATCACACGAAAAGAGGAAGTGTCAAAGGGGTCTGCTTCAGCCACGAGTGACTTCAATTGTCTTACTAAATGTCATTTTCCTCACTCCACCTTTCGCGTCATTTCGCGTGTTTCGCGGGCAAATATCTGGCGCTCGCTGGCTTGGCGATTGGGTATTTCGCAGCGGGAGCATTCGCGGAGAGTAGCGGTGAATCACGGTTGCGGGTGATCATTGAAACGGATGCCGGGGGCGATCCGGATGATGAGCAGTCGCTGGTGCGGTTTTTGCTGTATACCAGCGAGTGGGACGTCGAGGGAATCATCGCCAATCGTCCGACCGCTCGTGACGGCGAGAATCTTAACACAGTGCGAACTGGCCTCGGCATCGTGCGGCGGCAGATTGACGCTTACGGCGAATGCTATCCGAACCTCGTTCAGCACGACGCGCGGTTTCCTACCGCGGAGTTTCTGCAAGCGCGTACTGTGCCCGGTCACAACGACGTGGACGATGGCGTGCGGTTGCTCATCGACGCGGTGGATCGCGCCGATCCGCGGCCGGTCTGGTTTTGCAACTGGGGCACCGACGAAGGCGCGGCGTTAAGTTGCCTAAGGCGCGCATTGGATCGCGTACTCGCCGAACGCGGCCCCGACGGTTACGCGCGCTTCAAACGTCGGATCCGGCTTAGCTCTTCCGATGAATTCGGCGCGCACACTTACGACATCGCGCCGGCATTTCCGTTTTGGGTCGACACGTTTCGCCCAGAGATTGATCGCCGGCGATGGTATCACCGCTTCTCCGCCATCACGGCTACGGCCGGCGGCTTCGACATCGAGCGGGACTGTCGCACGGGTCATGGGCCGCTGGGTGCGCTCTACCCGACGAACACGACCCATCCACAAAAGGAAGGGGACTCGATGTCGTTCATGTATCTCATCCCCACGGGCATGAACGACCCGGACGAGCCGGGCTGGGGCAGTTGGGCCGGCCGCTACGGCCTTCAAGACGAAGCCAACGGGCGTCACTATTTTTGGGCGAACCAGCCCGACACTTGGCACGGCACGACGCATCGCGAAAACTCGCTCGCACGCTGGGCCGAGCACTTGCAGAACGATTTCCGCGCGCGACTTGATTGGTGCGTACAACCGCGCGACGCGGCGAATCATCCGCCCAAGGTGTCGGTCGACGGCGAGTTACGTCGCACTGCTAGTCCGGGGGATGAGATCATCCTCGACGGAGCACCATCCAGCGACCCCGACGGAGATCAACTCCGGTTCGAATGGATGCACTACGCCGAAGCCAGCTCCGACAACGGCGCAATCGAACTCCGCAATACCGAAACGCAGCGAGCGACGTTCATCGTCCCAGACGCGCCGCCCGGCGCTAAAATCCATTGCATCCTGACAGTTACCGACAACGGCGAGCCAGCGCTTGCTCGCTACGCCCGCGTGATTGTCACCGTCGTCGACGAATAAGGCGAACGCGGCACAATAAGCCCTCCGCGTCTCAGCGCCTCCGCGGTTCAAAACGGCTGAACCACTATTCCAGCCACACCGCGATGTGTTTCGCGCCTTCGTCCATCTGGAACACCGGGCCGGGCGTGTAGCCGCGGCGGCGGATGTCGCGGACGATTTGTTCCAGCTCGATGTGGCGCTCGCGAATCTTGATCATCAACTCCGGATTAAGCAACTGCTCCAGGTCGTCGATACCCGTGGCATTGGCGGTCAGCTCAACTTTGGTTCGACCTGACTCGCTGACGCGAATCTTCAGCCACTGCGCCAGGCTGCGAAAATCGCGATAGGACTGCGTCGGCATCGGCATGGCCAGCGAGGCCATTTCACCGGAGAGGCCGTGCATGCACGGCCACAGCAGTCGCCGCCAGTTTACCGGCGCGTTCAGTCCGCGCAGGTAATACAGCAAGCCGTGAAAAGCTCGCATCAGGAAAATCATCTCCGCCGGTCCTGCGATGCGGAAGTTCCAGCGGTCATCGCCCAAGACGTCGCGCATCCGCTCGTCGAGCCGCCAATGTGCGAGGTCGAAGTTGTGATCGGCGATGAATGGCTCGAGCAGCACCTGGCAGAGCGCTGGCAGCTTGTCCGCGAGCGGCGCCAAGTACTCGGCGCGGAAGCCGAGCTTCACGAACAACGGCAACGGCGGCTCGCAATGTTGTTCCGTCGCGCGGATCAATCGCAACAGAGCCAAGGCGGTCTCGCGCGACGGTTCGTAGACGCAACCGAAATCGTACAGGACCAGCTTCGGTCCGGAGTCGGTCATCCGGAAGCGCAGATTCCCGGGATGCAGGTCCGCATGCACCTGGCGGCGCATGAACAGTCCGTGCAGAAACGTGCGGACCAGTTGCTGGGCGAGATCTCGGCGTTGATCGGAGTTCCATTCAGCGACGACGGTGTCCCAGTGGTCGCCGTCTTCCCAGGCGGTGACGAGCACCTGATCGTTCGAGAAGTCGGTCAACACGCGCGGCACGACCAGAAACGGCTCGCGGGCGGCCCAGTCGCGAAAGCGTCGCTGTTGCTCGGCTTCGGCGGCGTAGTCCAGCTCGCGATCCAAGTCCTGGGTGATCACATCGCGATAGCGCCGCATGTCAAAGCCGCGGCGTAGATTGCCCAAAGGCATGCTCAACCAGCCGAGCATGCGGAGGTCGGTTTCGACGGCGTCGCGCACGCCCGGATACTGCACTTTGACGGCCACTTCCTCGCCATTGCGCGTCACGCCGCGATGTACCTGGCCGAGCGAGGCCGCCTGCCCGCAAGGATCAATGGTGGACATCACTTCCGCGACGGGGCGTCCCCAGGCGCGGACAAGTAGCGGCTCAATCACGTCCCAGGGCAAGGCCTCGGCGGATTCTTGGAGCGCCGCATACTGATCGGCGACGTCCTCGTCGCGATCCGAAAAACTCAGCATCTGGCCAAGCTTTTGCGGCAGCCCCCGCAGCTTGCCCATCCGCTCCGCGAGGTGCCGGCGCACGCGGCGTTGAACCAATTCGTCGTCGTCCGCTCTCAGCCGGCACGCACTCGCAGCCAAGTCCAGGTAACCGGCGGCGCGTCGCAAAGTGGCAAGGGACATGGTGGGAGTTTGAAGTTTTCAGTGTTCAGTTTTCAGTATTTGACTACAGCGCCGCAAAGTGAACATGAGCTTCAAACTCCTCACTGAAAACTGAAAACTTCAGACTCTAAACCGAAGCCGCTGCCACGTTCTCGATCGTCGCTACCAACAGCTTTTTATCGAACGGCTTCGTGATAAAGTCCGACGCTCCCTTGCGGAAGGCTTCTTTCAGAATCGTGGTCTGTTCCAGCGCGCTGACGACGATCACACGCGCACCGGGATCAATCGCCAGAATGCCTTCGAGCGCGTACAGACCGTTGAACTGCGGCATCACGAGATCGAGCGTGACGACGTCCGGGCGCAGTTCGCTGTAGCGTTCCACGGCGTCGCGGCCGTTCGCGGCCTCGCCGACAACTTCGAAGCCCGCCTCGGCTGCGGCCTCTTTAATCAGTTCGCGGATGATCATCGCGTCGTCGACGACAAGCAATCGGACTGGCATGACGGAGATTTCCTTAACTCGCGCGAACGGGGTTCGCGTCATTCTGGTTCGTGGTACTCGTTACAAAACAATCTCGGACTGGCCCTGTACTTCGATACTCAACGCGCCGGTGGCCGGATCGAACTCGACGCGGCGCCCTTGGCTGCCGCCCAAGTGTTCGGCCGTCACGCGAACATGCGCCTTGGCAAGCGCCGCCTTGACCGCCGCCGCGTTCGCAATGCCAATCTGCAGCGGTCCGCTCGCCGCGAACATGCTGGATCCGCCCGCCAGCTTGGCCTGGTAGCCCGACTTCGTCCCG
>JALHLM010000461.1 GCA_022844585.1 Pirellulales bacterium
AGTAAACGAGCGTCACGCACCAAATCAAGAAGATCCACAACGCCTCGCGGCGCGCGCTTCGCACAACAGGATCTTCGTTGTCAGCAATCGTCGACATGCCAGCAGAGTAGCTGGAGAAGGGGAAAGGAGGTAGGAGGATTCACCACGGAGTCACGGAGGCACGGAGAGGAGAGGAAGCCGCTTTGAACCGCAGAGGCGCTGAGACGCAGAGGGAGGAGGGGTGGAAGTGATGAGTGCTGACTGATGAGTGGAAACTCTTGGTGGAAAAAATTTTCGCGAGGCAGAACCTACTCCACCTACTCTACCTACCGACTACTTCACCTACTTCCCAAAACTGAAAACTTCAAACTCCTACCCAAACAGTGCGCTGATCGGCGTTCCTTCGCAGACCCTAAGTGGCCGTCCTAGTTGGTCCGGGAGGGTGATGTCGGGCGGCACGCCGAGGGCCTGATAAATGGTCGCGGCGAAATCCTGCGGCGTGACGGGATCGCGAGCAGGATAGGCGGCGCGGTTGTCGCTCTCGCCGTAGATCGCGCCGCCGCGAATGCCGCCGCCGGCGAGGAGTCCGACGTAGCAGAACGGCCAATGTTCGCGCCCAGCATTGTTCGCGGTGATTTGCGGACGGCGACCGAATTCGCCGACCCAAGCCACAATGGTGTCTTCCAGCATGCCGCGCTCTTCCAGGTCGGTCAGCAGCGCGGCGAGGGCCTGATCGGCGGGCGGAATCAAGTCGTTCTTCAGGCGGTTGAAGTTGTTCCCGTGCGTGTCCCAAAAGTTATGCCCGTCGTTGTGCCAATTGACACTCACCAGCGGCACGCCTTGCTCCACCAGGCGACGCGCGAGGAGCACGCATTGGCCGTGCGTATTGCGGCCGTAACGCTCGCGCGTGGCGGCGGTTTCCTGGCTCAGATCGAAGGCCTCGTGGGTTCGCGAAGAGAGCAACAGTTCGCAGGCCTTCGCGCGGAGCCCGTCCATGGTCGCGGCGGTCGTGTTCGCCGCAAAACGATCGCGCTCTTGGGCCAGATGATTCAGCAGCGACTTGCGTTGTTCCAGCCGACCGAGATCGACGCCGTCGCGCAACTGCAACTCGGGCACGCCCCATTGCTCCGCGTTGGGGTCGCCGCCCAACAGCATGGGATCGTATTGCTTGCCTAACCAGCCGCCATGCTGGCCTGGGGCCTGGCCGCCCGGTGCGGCGGGATGATAGGCCAGCCAAGGAAGCGTGACGAACGACGGCAGCGCCGACGACGCGGGCCGCAGCTTTGCCATCACGCTGCCCAAATGCGGCGTGTCCTTGGAACTGGGTGGATCGGCGTCGCTGAACAGCACGGGGGCGCGATGGCCGGTCAACGTCGCATGGGCGCTCGATAGATGCGCCGGGTCGTTGTGCGTCAACGAGCGGACGAGCGCCACGCGATCCATCAGCGGCGCCAGACGCTGAAAATGCTCGCAGATCTTCAAGCCAGGCGTGGAAGTGTCGATGCCTTGAAAATCGCCGCGGATTTCCGCTGGCGCGTGCGGCTTCATGTCGAAAGTATCGAGTTGGCTCGGCCCGCCCCACATGAAGAGCAGGATGCAGCGCTTCGCGTTGCCTGTGCCGCCGGCCTGCTGCTGTGCGGCGAGCAAACGCGGTAGACTGAGTCCCAGCCAACTCACGGCGCCGGCCTGCAACAATGCGCGTCGCGAAGTTCGCCAGTTGCGGCGAAAGTCGTGGCAAGGCGCGGCGTGAGCGACGGGCGGCTGGGCCATCGTTGCACTCCGTGGGGTGGGATTGAGTCGGAGCGGCGGGGACGTATCAACCGGAGATTATGCGTCTTTTTGGCGTCCGTCGCAAGCACGAAAATCAGCCGCTTGGACCGACCGACGTGGCGCGATCGCCAACAGCGAAGAGATCACGAAACCGAACTGCTCGACGAGGAACCTAGATGGCTCGCACCCCCAGCACGATGTTGCCGCTTGGCACACCGGCGCCCGATTTTTCGTTGCTCGATCCGCAGGGCAAGCCGTATGCGTTGGCCGATTTCGCCGACGCCCAGGCGCTCGTCGTGATGTTCATTTGCAATCACTGCCCGTTCGTCAAACACGTCGCGGCCGGAATCGCGCAATTGGCGAACGACTATCAACCGCGGGGCGCGGCGTTCGTGGCGATTCAATCGAACGACGCGGAAAAGTATCCGGATGATGCGCCAGCGAAGATGGCGGAAGAAATCGAGCGGCGCGGTTACACGTTCCCGTATCTTTCCGATCCGACGCAGGAGGTCGCCAAGGCGTATCGCGCCGCCTGTACGCCAGACTTTTTCCTGTTCGGAGGGAATCGCCAACTCGCGTATCGCGGGCAACTCGACGCCAGCCGCCCCGATAATGGCAAGCCGGTCACGGGGGCGGACCTACGCGCGGCGCTCGATGCGGTGTTAGCAGGGCAGCCAGTGCCGGCCGAGCAGCTTCCGAGCTTGGGATGCAATATTAAATGGCGCACCGGCAATGTGCCGGACTATTTTGGCTAAGCGATCCCGCGTCAGTTCAAGAATGGCGTGTTTCCTGTGCATCTCGCGTGGAAAACTCGCGGAGCCAAACCGCGTCTTCGCGAAGTTCTTCAACCGATTCGGACAACCCGACGAATTCCCGTTGAAAGCGGCGCCAGGCAAGCCAAGTGATCAACGCAGCGCCGATAAGTAGCACACCACCGCTAGTGAGATGCCACGCCCAGCTTGGCAATCCTCCGACGCCATCGAGCGCATCTCCGGCTGCAACGACGAACACTGGCAGCGACGACAGCGCCGCAACCACGGCGATCCCAAGACAGATCGCCAGCCGGCGCAGTTGGTCGCGCGCTGCGCTCGCTTCGAGCCGAAGGAGCCGCCACCGCGCGTCGAAGAGCGCGCGCACTTCGTCCGCGAGCGCCGCGGCTTCCGCGGAGACTTCGGCGAACAACGACTCACGTTCTTGAGCGTTCAAGGGGTGTTACGGACTTGTTGGGGACTTAACCTTTTCGCCACTTCGCGTACGTGTCCGCAAGCGCGGCCGCCAAATCTTGCCAGACGCTGGCCGGCAAGTTCGCGAAGGCGGTCTTCGCGCCCCAGGCGGCGAGCCAACGCATCCAGCCGCTACGGGGAAGTCCGGCGGAAACCGCCCAGCCGACGCCGAATGCTGCCGATAGTGCCGCCAGTGGATGGCGCGCGACCTGGTTTTGCCACGATACGGCGCGACGCCCCGCGGCTTTCATGTCGCGGAATGATGCGTTGATCGTGCGCCGCCGCCGCGCGATTTCCATCCGTAGCTCGCGGCGCAAGCGGAGCTGTTCGGCGGCATTCGAGGCGCTCATGAATCGCAATCCTCGCCGTTAGCGCCGAAACAGGCGGCCGAGGAAATATCCAATCAGCGCGGCGAAACAAACGCCTGCGCCAGGGTTGCGACGCACGAAGGCCAGCGATTTGTCGAGCAGATCGCCGACGTTCGCGCCGCGGAGCGATTCGATTTCGGTCGCGGCTTCGCTGCGCAGTTGTTGGCAGTATTGCTGAGCGCGTTCGAATTGCTCGCGCGCTTCGCGCAGCGCTGCTTCGGCGGCCTGGATTTCGGGGCGCTCGTCGAGCTTCTTGCCAAACGTTTCGAAGGTGCCTGGCTGCGGTACGCTGCCGGCGTAGGGGTCGCCCGTGGACATGTCGGGAATTCCTCACGGAGGGGCGGGAGTGTGCATCCCTAGAAGGTAGCTTGCCGGTCGCCTTCGCTCAAATGATCCGCATCGGCAGCCAGAACGCACCTTCCCGATGGCAACAGTTGTAACGACTGGCGTGGCCGGTCGGCGAAAGCGGACGTTTTGCCGTTCACCCAGGCTTGAGCTAGATATTAGATGAGCGACCGGCGCGCATCGCGGTCTTCCCATGTCTGGCGTCATCGCGGGCAGCGAGCGACGTCCCGGAGGCCATGCGTCTTCGGACCGTCCAAGTTGTAGCGCGAGCGCAAATTCGTCTTTGGTGCGTGAGGTGCGGCATGAGCGTAGTGGCGGAACCGGCGGTTGAATTGACCGCCACGGTGGAAGAGGTGATGTCGACTGATTTTCTGTCCGTGCCGCCGACGATGTCGGCCGCGGAGGGGGCGAATCAGTTGGCCGACTCGCGCCATCGACACTTGTTTGTCGTCGACGGCGACCAACGCGTGATCGGCGTGCTGTCGAATCGTGAGATTCTCAAGTTCCTGGTCGATTCGCTTTCCGATCCCAAGGACGAGGCGGAGGCCGCGTCAAACGACTCGCGCCCCTGGGAACTCGGCAACCTGATCCAGCGCAAACCGATCACCGCGGAGAAGGGCACCGCGATCGCCGGCGTGGCTGTCGCGATGACGACCTATTCGGTCAGTTGTCTGCCAGTGCTGGACGAACAGCAGCGCTTGGTTGGAAGCGTCGGCATCAACGAATTGCTCCGCCATCTGGGCCGGCAGTTGGACGCCGCGCCGGAAGAAGAGTTTTGCCTGTTCACACCCAAGCAGGAAGCGAAGAAGCCACAAACGCCCGCGTTCTTTCGCAAGGCCAACGGCGCGCTGGTGATTCCGAAGGCGAACGTGGCCGAGAACGTCGAAGTGCAGGCCCATTGCGTGCTGGGCTTCGATCAACCGACGGGTCGCGTGCTCGTGAAATTCATCAAAGAGCAAGAGGCCGGCGCGCGCAAAGTCACGATCGACGCGGACAATTACGTCATCCACGCCAGCGATTTCACGTCGCACTTCGACGTCAAAACGCAAGGGGCGGCCTACGACGTGGTGAAAACGCGCCTGGCGAGTTATTTGATTCTCGCGCCGAAATCCGGCGGCCGCTAAGCGCACCCTCGACGTACGACACTAGAGCGCATCTGTTTTTAACTCTTGTAGCCGCAATTCGGCTTGCGCAAATGATTGCGCCAATGACGCGAGCGCATTAGCGC
>JALHLM010000462.1:0-1581 GCA_022844585.1 Pirellulales bacterium
TACGGCAACTGACGTTTACCAGCCCCTTCGCGGCGGTGTTCGCCTTGCCGACGATCAGCAACGCCGCCGCGGTGATCACGCCAGGCACCGCGCAGGTCAATGTCCCGCGCTGGGATCTCTTTTTCTCACACGTTTCGTTCTACATCCTGTTCAACATCGCGCTCTCGTTGACGATGATCTGGCTCTTCCAACGCCGCTGGCGCGTGGCACAATAGGATTCAAGCCGTTTGAACCGCGGAGGCGCTGAGACGCAGAGAGGGAGAGAGATGGGGGCGGATGAGACTTACCCCACGGAAAACTGAACACTGAAAACTTCAAACTCCCCCTCCGCGTCTCTGCGCCTCCGCGGTTCCATCGAAATCATCTCCGTTGAAGGATTCCACCATGTCCAAGTTCGCCGTGATCCTGCCGGCGGCTGGGAAGAGTAGCCGGTACCATGACAAGAACTACAAGAAGCCGTTCGCGCCGCTGGCCGATCGCGCGGTCTGGCTGCATGCCGCGGAGAAATTCCTGCAACGCAAAGACGTCAAGCAGGTGCTCGTCGTTATTTCGCCGGACGATCGCGAATACTTCAATTTCAAGTTCGCCTCGAACGTAGCGATCCTGGGCATCGAAGTGGTCGTCGGCGGGCAGGAGCGTTCGGACTCCGTGCAAAATGCCCTGGCGCGTATCGAGCCGGACGTGGAATATGTCTGCATTCACGACGCCGCCCGGCCCTGTATTGTCGACGAGTGGATCACCAACGTCTTCGAGGCGGCGGAGAAATCCGGCGCGGCAATTCTAGCGATCCCCGTCGCCGGCACCTTGAAACGCGTCCGGGCTGGTCAAACAATCGAGGCCACGGTTCCGCGGGAGGGGCTCTGGGAAGCCCAAACGCCGCAGGTGTTTCGCCGCGACCTGTTGCTCAAGGCCTACGCCGCGCGCGGGACGAAGCCGGCCACCGACGACGCCGAGCTCGTCGAGCGCCTCGGCCATCCCGTGACCGTGCTCACCGGTAGCACGTTGAACCTGAAAATCACCACGCGCGAAGACCTGCGCCTGGCCGAGCAAGCCCTCAAGGCCCTGCCGAAGCCCAAATTCCAGGGCCCGGCGCATCCCTTTGCCGATGACGACATGTGGCGGTGAACGTTCCGTTTGAACCGCGGAGGCGCGGAGGCGCTGAGGGTGGGAGAGGGAGGATTGGTTGAGCAAGGCCGGCGGCTGTTGCGGCAAGTGGCACTGCATCAATCGATGCGCTTCGACTAAAATCTCCTCCGCGTCTCTGCGCCTCCGCGGTAAAAATGGAACACAACCCGACTTCATGGACATTTTCTCGGAACTTACTTGGCGCGGGCTGATTCATCAGACGACGGATGCTGAGCATCTGCCGGAATGGTTGCGGACCGGATCGCAGACGTTGTACGCCGGGTTCGATCCCACGGCCGATAGCCTGCATGTCGGGCATCTCGTTTCGCTGTTGATGCTGCGGCGCTTTCAGCGCGCGGGGCATCGGCCGATCGCGGTTGTGGGCGGCGCAACCGGTATGATCGGCGATCCGACGGGTAAGAGCGAGGAGCGGAATTTGCTTTCGCTCGAAGCGCT
>JALHLM010000462.1:1591-4900 GCA_022844585.1 Pirellulales bacterium
GTGCTGGAATTCGAGGGCGTCGCCAATCCCGCGCTGCTGGTGAACAACTACGACTGGATCAGCCCGTTCAGTTACCTGACTTTTCTGCGCGACATCGGCAAGTGTTTTCCGGTGAACGTGATGCTGGCCAAGGACTCGATCAAAGCGCGGCTGGAGCGGAGTGACGCCGGGCTGAGTTATACCGAGTTCAGCTATATGCTGTTGCAAGCCTATGACTTCGTGCATCTCAATCGCGCGCACGGCTGCGAGCTGCAGGTGGGTGGCAGCGACCAATGGGGGAACATCACCGCCGGCATTGACCTCGGGCGGCGGATGCACAGCCTGCAACTCTACGGGCTGACCACGCCGCTCTTGACCAAGAGCGACGGCACGAAGATGGGCAAAACCGAGTCCGGGGCCGTTTGGCTCGCGGCCGATCGCACCAGCCCTTATCAGTTCTTCCAATATTGGATCAACGTCGACGACGCCGATGCCAGTAAATGTCTGCGTTTCTTCACGGATCTGAGTCGCGAGGAAGTCGAGGCGCTCGACGCTGCCCGGGAAACCAACCCGGCCGCGCGGGAAAGCCAGCGACGACTGGCCGAGGAAGTCACGCGTCTGATTCATGGCGACGAAGGCCTGCGCGTCGCGCAGCGCGCTACAGCGATCTTCTTCGGCGAAGCGATCACCGGATTGAACGACGCGCAACTCGGTGCGATCTTCGCCGACGTGCCGAGCGCTGAGCTGCCGCGGAGCGCACTGGCTGGCGAGGGGCTGAATATCCTGGACGCCTTTGCTGTCGAGTCGCTGGGGCTCGCCAAGAGTAAAGGCGAAGCCCGGCGGGCGATCGCTCAGGGCGGCGCGTATGTAAACAACCATCGCGTGGACGGCGTCGAACTGCAGCTCACTGCCGAGCATCTGGCCAGCGAAACGTGCATCGTGCTTCGCTCTGGCAAGAAGAAGTACGCGCTACTGCGATTCGTGGGATAGCGGCGAATTCGCCACAGTGGCACGGACGCAAAGACAAGAGTTGGAAATACTCAACATTCGGCCTTCCGTTTTACGGACGGGAGTAGTTCAGGGAAATATTTTTGCATGAAAGCTGCTTAGGCCCAAAGCGATTGAGATGGCACAGAAAACTGAAATCTACGTCAGTACCGATGTCGAAGCAGATGGACCTATTCCGGGGCGAAATTCGCTGCTCAGTTTTGGTTCCGCAGCTTTTACGGCAGACAAGAAACTGGTCGGTACGTTTTCTACGAACTTAGAACTTCTGGAAGAGGCAACGCCCGATCCGAAGACGATGCAGTGGTGGCAAACACAGCCCGAAGCCTGGGCGGCATGCCGAAATGACCTGAAGGCTCCGGCAGAGGCAATGAAAGAATACGTCGTCTGGCTTCGGCAGCTACCGGGAAAGCCGGTCTTCGTGGGCTACCCTGCCACGTACGATTTTATGTTCGTGTATTGGTATTTGATCCGCTTCACCGGTGAGAGCCCGTTTTCTCACTCTGCGCTTGACATCAAGACCTATGCGATGGCAATGCTCAAAACGCCGTATCGCGACTCGACAAAAAGGAACATGCCGCAGCGTTGGTTCGACAACTACCCCCACACCCATCAAGCTCTCGATGATGCATTGGAACAGGGAGCGCTCTTCTGCAACATGCTTTCGGAGAACCGGACATAGTTCCATGGCTACAGAAATCACTACGTTCTCAATTCAGTCAGGCGCGCGGAAGATATAACCCTCGCGTGTCCCTCTCCCGCCGTGTCCTACGTGCCCCGTGGTGAAAAACTGAAATCGACCCAGCGAGCAGCGAATGCCAACTGATACCAAGCAGCTTAAAGCCATCGTCGTCCAGCCGGATGAAGGCGTTTCGCACACTGCGTTTGGCGATACTACGGTCGTCAAGCTTACTGGCGAGCA
The DNA here is from genome assembly GCA_022844585.1 of Pirellulales bacterium. Lineage (GTDB taxonomy): Bacteria > Planctomycetota > Planctomycetia > Pirellulales > JALHLM01 > JALHLM01. Next base: position 3,498 of record JALHLM010000462.1, read on the forward strand.
AACGGGCGGTGCGGTTTCCGTGTCGATTTCGACTGCTCCTGCCGGGCATGGACCGCCGTTGCATCGGCATGGGCATGAGGATGAGCTCTTCTACGTGCTGGAAGGCCGCGTCGGTTTCTTTGCCGATGAAGCATGGACCGAAGGCGGAGTCGGCACGACGGTCTTTCTTCCCAAGGGACAGGCGCATACGTTTCGCAACGTCGGCGAGGTGACTTGCAAGATGCTGATTGTCACGTTGCCCTCGGGCTTTGAGGTGTTCTTCGCCCGCTGCGCGGAGGTCTTCTCGGCGAGCACGCCGCCGGATATGGCGAAGATTTTGAGCATCGCCGCGGAGCACAAAATTGAGTTTCTTTAGATTCCGTCGTCGCGCCGGCGCTACGAGGCTAGTGTCTTGGTCGGCCTCTTCCGTGGAAAAATCCGCGAAAACTCCGTCTTGATGTCGAATATCCCCGTTCCCGCACGACCAATAGGTGTTCGAGGGCAAGCAACCTCCTCTCCACCTGATACAGGACCCGTGCCATGAAGACCTATTCTCGCCACCTCGGACCCGGCCACGACCACCCGCTGGCCCACGTGATTGAACCGCTGGCCAGCTACATCGCCTCGACGAACCGGCCGCAGTGCGCCCTGGCGTCGGTGCTGGCGATGCTCGTGAGCGAGGTCGAGCAGTCCATCCAGGCCGCGAATTCGCACCTGGCCGCGAGCGTCAAAAGCAACTGATTGCCGTCGCCGCGGGAGGTGCCTCCCCGAGGATGTAGTTGGCTACTCGCGAGCGCCGAAACGCCGATGTAAGCTAGCGGGCCGATGGCGGCCGCGCCGTTCAATAAAAAGTCTTGGATGTGAACTGGAGTAACGTCGTCCCATGCTTTACACGATTCTAGGTATTGTCGCCGCGCTGCTCGCGCTGCTGGTCATTTTCATTGCCTTTCGGCCGAGCGAATACACGGTGACGCGCACCGGCAAGATGCAGGCCCCGCCCGCGCAGGTGTTCGAGCAAGTGAATGATTTTCGCAAGTGGACGGCCTGGTCTCCGTGGGAAAACATTGATCCCAACTTGCAGCGCACGCATAGCGGCGCCGCGCAAGGCGTCGGAGCGAAATATCACTGGGTCGGCGACAAAAACGTGGGCGAAGGGGAAATGACGATCACCGAAAGTCGCCCGAGCGACTTGATTCGCATTAAGCTGGAATTCATCAAGCCCTTCGCCTCGATCTGCGACACGTTATTCACGTTCCAGCCGGAAGGGGATCAAACCGTGATGACGTGGAAAATGGAAGGCAAGCACAGTTTCATGCCCAAGGCGATGTGCCTCTTCATGAACATGGACAAAATGCTCGGCGACCAATTCGAAAAAGGCCTGGCGAACATGAAGGGCCTCGTGGAAGGCAAAGCGGCCTAGCTCT
>JALHLM010000463.1 GCA_022844585.1 Pirellulales bacterium
GTCCTTTTGAACCGCGGAGGCGCTGAGACGCGGAGGGGAAGGCGGAAGAGTTTCAGGAACTCAAAGCACCCGCCTCTCGATGGGCTGTGGCTCGAGCCTTACATCCCTCCGAAATCCTCTGTGTCTCCGTGCCTCCGTGGTGAATCCCGGGGTCGACTCTGCAGTGGGATTCCTCGCCGCGCCCCGTCCGCGCTTCTCTGGCGCGCGGCTATGCTTATTGGACGCAATCACGGCGTCATTTCCGAGCGACTCGGTTTTGATGCGACACCCGGTATTTCCTCCATTTCACCCCTGACGCGGCATTCGTGAGCAGCATTACTCCCCGACCTATTTCCCCCGCCATCCCCGCCTCCACCACTATGCACGCCTGGCACGACATCTACATCGACGACAACATGATCGAGAGCAGTTTCCCGGTCGTGATCGAAGTTCCCAAGGGAAGCAAGAACAAGTACGAGTTGGACAAGGAAACCGGCTTCCTGCGTCTCGACCGGATCCTCTACAGCGCGATGTACTACCCGGCCGACTACGGGTTCATCCCGCGCACGTTCTGCGACGACGGCGACCCGCTCGACGCGCTGGTGTTGAGTCAGGAGGCCGTGGTGCCACTGACGATGGTCGAAGCGCGGGCCATCGGCCTGATGCGGATGCGCGACGAGAAAGGCATCGACGACAAAATCATCGCGGTGAGCATCCACGACCCGGCATTCAACAACTACATGAACCACACCGAACTGCCGGAGCACACGCTCAAGCAGATCAAGCGGTTCTTCGAGGACTATAAGGCCTTGGAAAACAAGCAGGTCGTCGTCGACGACTTCATGGGCCCGGTCGACGCGGCCCGCGTGCTGCGCGAATCACTCGGCATGTACCGGCAGTTGCGGCGCGGCGAGTTGTATCGCAAATAAACGCGATTCGCCTTGAGCGGATCGACCCTCGCGTCGCGGGTGATTTCACTCGGCGGCCTGTTCGCGGCGTAGCGCACGCACTTCCTCCTGGAGTTCCTCAACCAGGCGCTCCAGGCGATAGATGCGATCTCCCAGTTGGATCAACCGGGCGTCCGCGAGATCTTGCGACGTCGGCACGCGCTGAGTTTCGTACGCGGCCGGCGCCGTGTCCTCCGTTACGGCGGCGCGCACCGCGGAGTCTTCGAACCGGCCGATGGCGGTATTCACCGGTACGGTGGCGCCGTTCCGATAAATCAACAATTCCGCCGACGAGTTAGGAATCAAACTGCTGATGCGATCCATCATGTCGCGGTAGTCGAGCACATCCTCGCCGTTGATGGCGAGCACCACGTCTCCGGCGCGAATCCCAGCCCGCGACGCGGGGCTGGAGGGCGCTACGCGCGAGACCAGCGCCCCGCGTTCGGCGAAGTCGCGCGACAACGCCACGCCGATCCACGACCGATTCGGATCCGCGGCCCGCGGCGCAAGTGGCGCTGTTCGCGGATAGAGCAGCGAGATCGTTTGCGGCTGGCCGTTGCGTTCCACGACGATGTCAATCGTCCGGCCTTCGAAGCCCGCCGTCGATGCACGGAATTCGTCCGCATTGGTGACTGTGCGACCGTCGATCGTCACGATGCGATCATCAGAGCGCAATCCGCCTTGATCGGCGACGCCGCCGGGCACTAAGGAACCGACAGCTACGCTCCCACCCTCGAAACGCAAATCAAACCCCGCATCGAAGCCAGGCGGCGCGGCGACAGTCGCGGGCGCCAAAGCGGGGGGCAAATCGGCGGCCGTCGGAGCGGGCGGCGGCAATTCCGTGTCGGGCGCCTGGCCCAGCGCGCGGGATTCGGTCAAGGCGATCGCAACCATGGCAATCGTAAGGATGGAGCGCGTCATAACAGACCTCGGGTGTTAAAGGAGTTGGCGGTCACACTTTGCAACCGTCGTGCCAAGGCCGCGCCGGTTTCTACGCGCGTTGCGCCCGACGCGCGACAGACTGCCTTGCGAAAACCCGAGCACGCCATTGCTCCATCGTGAGTTCTTCCAACTGGATCGTATCTGCTGTCCGAGGGGCCGTGTCGCTGGGCCGCGCCGTTCGTCTCAGGGGTGTCACCGTGGACTCCGCATCGGCGGCAAATTCCGCCCATTTCGCGGTCAGCGCGACCAGCATGATGCCCAAGACCAATGTAAGACACTCCGCAAGGGTGAGCCAATGGTGCTCCAGCGTCGCTAAGAGATTAAACGGCATACGCAGCAGCGGGCCGACGACGCGCAAGTCAAGGGCGTAGCAGATCATCTCGTCGAATTCAATCATCGGACCATTTCCCAACAACTCACGAAACAAAAACGGCGTGCGGGCCGTGCACATGGCGTGGTCACTTCTGACTCACCGGAGAGGTGACAATCAGCGCCATTGGTCACAATTCTGCCGCATCGCGCAAAATCTAACCACGGCCTGCGCTGTTTCACGCGAAAGAAACGGGCGCGCCAGAACCGCTGTGTACGACAGATTTGCGCTCGCTTTGAGAGAAACCGAGCAGATCTTCAGCGGCCTGGCGCGCCCTTGACTCTGGCGCACGGAAGCAAGTTGCAAACTCTCCAGATGACATGCACAAGTGCCACCTACCACGGAGCAAATCGCGCGCCGGGGAGAACCATATCGGACTTTATCGCCGCAGGCCGGGATTGATTTGACTTTTTGACTCGCGCCGGCGATCTTCGCGAGTTTTCGGTCAGGGCAAGAACCAAACTCCCTCCAACCTCTGAACTTCGCTGACAGTCCGGACGACTGTGGCGTTCTGCGCCACAATTCCTCGTTATACTTGCATCGCATAGCCGCCTAAGTTGCCATCGCCATATTGTGCTGTTGAAGGAGTGTGGGATGTGGTTTCTTATTTTGATGGTCGTAGTCGGGCTGGGCGCTATGCTGCTTTCGATTGGGCTACCACTGGGAATTTCCGGGCGCTTGTGGCGCTGCGTGCGAACATCACCGCGAGATAGTTGGGCGGCTCAGTCACCGACGCGTGCGCTAGTCGCGGTGCTGGGTTCGGTCTGCACGTTTTTCGCCGGCTGGCTGTCGTTTGGCGTCTTTCGGCCCGCACCATTTATTGCCGGCACCCCGTCAATCAATATCGGTGGCATCGTGATGTTGCCGGTGTTTATTGCGATGACGATTCTGGGTTTTTTTCTGCTGCAAGTAGCAATTATTTGGCGTCAATCGCCATACAAGTCCAGTGCAATTGTGCTCGGCGGATTGCTCTTGATGACGGCTTTCGCTAGTGGTCGCTGGTGCGCCCAAGAGTTGAACGAGTCGCGCCGTCGCGCGCACCTCAATCCGCCTGTGACTTCGCAACTAGCGCCCAGCACAAATTCGTCCCAGCCGTGCTTTCAAACCATGGCAGAGAGCACGTATATTCTGCGGCATGAACTCCGAACCTCAACACACCCTCCCGCGCGTACTCAATTGGTTTGACGCCACGACGGTCGTCGTCGGGTCGATCATTGGGTCGGGCGTGTTTCTTAAAGCCAGTGTCGTGGCGAAGGAGCTTGGCGCCACGGGGCCGATGTTGGCGGTTTGGGTCGGCGTCGGCGTGCTGACTTTGTGCGGCGCGCTCGCGCTGGCCGAGTTGGCGGCGATGTTGCCGCATGCCGGCGGGCCGTTTGTTTATTTGCGCGAGGCCTATGGCCAGCTGCCGGCGTTTCTGTGGGGCTGGACGGAGTTCTGGATCATTCGCACCGGGTCGATTGGTGCGCTGGCCTGCGCGACGACGATCTATTTGGGCGCGATCGTCCCGCTGACGCCGGGTTGGCAAGAGGCGATTACCACGCTCATTGTCGTGGGCCTGGCCGTGTTGAACATTGTCGGCACGCGTTGGGGGGCGGGCGCGCAGAACTTGCTGACCCTGATCAAGCTCAGCTTTCTGGCCGTGCTGATTCTCGGGCCTTGGCTGCTCGGCAAGGCCGACGTCGAGAACTTGCAGCCGGTTTGGCCCAGCGGGATTGATGGAAGTTACTGGAAGGCGATCGGCGCGGCGATGATCGCCGTGATGTGGCCCTACGACGGGTGGATCAATCTCACGCCGGTCGCTGAGGAAATCGACAAGCCGCAACGCAACTTGCCGCTGGCGCTCGGGCTGGGCATGTTGATCGTGATCCTGGTCTATACCGGCGCGAATCTCGGTTATCACCTCGTACTGCCAATGGCCGCGGTCCAGGGCTCCGAACGGGCGGCGGCTGATGCGTCGTACGCGCTGTTCGGCGACTGGGGGCGCACGCTGGCCGCGGCGGGCGTGATGTGTTCCACGTTTGGTGCGGTGAACGCCAACATGCTGATCGGGCCGCGGATCTACTTCGCGATGGCCCGCGACGGCCTGATGCCGAAAGCCATCTGCAAGGTGCATCCCAAGTTTCTTACGCCAGCAAACGCCATCGCTTTGCAGGCTGCTTGGACCGTCGTACTATTGTTTCTCGCACATCGCTATCCGGCCGAGGGAGTGACGTTGGCGCAGCGCGCGAGCTTCGTTTTCGACGCCCTCACTAACATGGTCATCTTCGGCGGCAGCGTGTTCTACGCGATGGCCGTGGCGGCCGTGTTCGTACTTCGCGAGCGCCATCCCGAATGGGAGCGGCCGTATCGCACGTGGGGCTACCCGGTCACGCCGGTGCTTTATCTGCTGATGTTCGCGGCGGCCCTCACCGCCTTGTTCGTCAACACTCCGGCCCGCTCACTGTTGGGCCTGTTGCTGATCGCGGCCGGCGTGCCGGTTTACTTTTGGTGGACGCGCGGGACGTCGCCGACTAATAAATCTGCATCCTAGAGCCGGAAGCGTCAGCGCCCGGAGCGCGCCGGAGACGACGTTGTTGCCCCCTGCGCTCCCCGCGCTGACGCTTATTGCTCTAGGGGGTAAAAGCTGGCGCCGCGAAGAAACTCAAGCGC
>JALHLM010000464.1 GCA_022844585.1 Pirellulales bacterium
AAAATCTCGTTCGCATCGTGCTCATTCATCATCCGCCTCTGCCCGGTCAGACGGCACAGCGGCGCGCGCTCTTGGATGCGGCGGACTTGGCAACGGTGTTGTCTGAACGCGGTGCGGATCTCGTTCTGCACGGGCACAACCATCGTGACAGTCTCGTCTGGCATCCGGCTCAGGAGCGGCCAATTCCGATCATTGGCGTAGCGTCGGGTTCGGCGACGCGGACACATGGGCCGGAACCACTCGGGCGCTATAATCTGTTCCGTTTTTCCGACGACGGCATTGAAATGCGTGTTCGCGGACTTGCCGCCGAGGGTGGTCACATCGTCGATATCGCGCGCTTTGCGTTGCAGCCAGGGGCGCAACCGTTGTTCGTCTGATGCACTGTCTCACCAGATGTGTGTGCATGTCATCGTTCGGGCCAACACGCGCTTGACAAGGTCAACTGTAGAAGGACCTAATGGCGATGTAACGGTTCCTCGCGGTGTGCAAATGCCAACGGGAGAATAGGGAATACGGTGCGGATCGTTCGCGATCCAATGCCGAAGCTGCCCCCGCAACTGTAAGCGGCGAGCTTCCCCCACAATGCCACTGACAATGTTTCGGCTTCGGCTGGGCGACGTCGGGAAGGCGGACGGGAAGCGCCAGAGCCGCGAGCCAGGAGACCTGCCGGTACATGCTGCCCATCCCTCGTGCGGGGCGCGCGAAGGAACGGACCACCCGTAGTGGCGGCTGATGTGCAACCGGTAGGGAGCGGCGTCAGGCATGCACGGGTATATGGGTCCACATTAGATCCCCAAGATTGAAAGTACGAAAGCCGGGATCGCTTCCGGTTCGAGTGCTCCATTCACCCGTCCGTTCCGGACGTTTGCGCCCTCCACGCCGCTAACGGGTTGGAGGAGTTATGGACGTGAGAAATGCGCTTCGCGCATGGATGATAACGTGCGCGCTGGCGATAGTCGGCGCTTTAATGGCTACGGCCGATGCCGTGGCGCAGGAGCCGGTGCTACCGCCGATCATCGTGGAGGGTGCAACGCTTTCGGCAACGCCGCTCAAGCCGTTGGCGCCGAAGCCGACTGCAACGGACGATCTCACCGACGCAGCCGTGCCTCCAGCTGAGCCGTTGCTTTCGGAAAGTGATCTGCAGGCCGCCGAGAAGGCTGAGCAAGCCGGCAAAGCCGGAGTGAGTGATGCTGGCCAGTTGCTCCAAAATCAGGGCAAGTCGGTTAGCGTGATCACCGGCGAAGATCTGAAGCAGCAACAGATACGGCACGCGGGTGATGCGCTGAGAAGTCTGCCCGGTGTTGCGGTCAATCGCGCAGGGGGGTCGCAGAGCATCACGTCGGTGCGCATCCGGGGCGGGGAGAGCAACCATACGCTGGTCGTTATCGACGGGATCGAAGTCAACGCGGCGGACGCATCGTTTGATTTCTCAAATCTGACGGCCGACGATATCGAGCAGATCGAGGTTTTGCGCGGTCCACAAAGCGCGCTCTTCAGCTCCGGGGCGCTGGGCGGCGTTGTCAATATCCGTACCAAGTCCGGTCGCGGGCCGCTGACCGTTCGTGCCCGCGGCGAAATCGGAACGCAGAATTCGCAGAACGCCGCCGTGCAGATCGGAGGCGGAAATGACACCGTGCACGGGCATTTTTCGCTGTCGGGGTACACGACAGATGGATACAACCTGGCACTGGCTGGCAACGAGGACGACGGCGCACGGTTTTCCAACGCGTCGTTCTCGGGCGGTTTACTCGTGTTGCCGGGCATCCGGATCGATGCATCCGTCCGCCGGTCCGTGAATGACGGTGAGCGCGACGACTTCGATTCCTTCAATATCCGGCCCGACGGTTTCGAGGGTCTGGCAGATACGGCCTCGACGTTCGAACAAGTGCTGTCGCTCGGCCGGATTTCCGCGACGATCGACCCATTCGATGGACGGTGGGTGCAGGAAATCGCGTTGGCGGGAACGCAAACCGATCTTTACGACGATGGCCGCGGCGCATTTCCGGGCACCGGGCGTTTCATCACCGAGCGGTTCAATACCAGCTATCGTTCGACGCTTGCGATCGATACGCCAGGGGAACCACAGGTTACCCATTATCTCACCGGGCTGATTGATCATCAGTCGGAATCGTTTGACCAGGATTCGCGGTTCAGTTTCGGTTCGACGGTGGTCAATGTCGAGCAAGGGCGGACGGGTGTGGCAGGCGAATTGCGCGGCGAATATTTCCGCTCGCTATTCCTGTCGGCCACGGCGCGACATGACGATAACAACAGCTTTAAGGATTACACGACCTGGCAGGCAACGGGCTCGCTGCGCCTTCCGGGATCGATCTTCCGGCTGCATAGTGCGACGGGAACGGGCGTGAAGTATCCGAGCCTGCTTGAACTCTTCGGTGAGTTCGGACCGGATTCCTTCATCGGCAATCCAAATCTCAAGCCGGAAGAAAGCTTCGGATGGGATGCGGGCATCGAGACCACGCTTTTCAATGGTGCTGCGGTCGTCGACGTGACGTACTTCTCGCAAAACCTGGAGAATGAAATTTTCAGCGTCTTTCTGCCGATTGGTTACACGGCAGAGAACCAAATCGGTGAAAGCAATCGGCAAGGAGTCGAAGTCGCGGCGCGCTTGAAGTTTGGTGCGGGGCTCGATGTGGGTGCGGCTTACACCTATCTCGATGCAACGGATGGCGACGGGATCGAGGAGATCAGGCGTCCGCCACATAGCGGACGACTCGATGTCAACTATCGATTCCTCGACGACAAGGCGAACCTCAATCTCGTTGCGGCTTACACGGGTGATACGTTCGACGCCAATTTTAACTACAATTCTTTCTCTACGGAGCGGTTGGCCCTCGATAGTTTTTGGCTCGTGACGTTGGCGGGATCGTATCAGTTGTCGCCTGGAGTGGAAATTTACGGCCGGGTCGAGAACTTACTCAATCAAGACTACACGGAGATCATCGGCATCGATTCTGCGCCGGCGGCTGCGTATATCGGGATGCGATTTACCTACGTCGAAGAAGCCACACGCGCTTGGGCGGAGGGGCGGTAGAACGGATGCCAAGGGACAAAAACGAGTGAGCGCATTGCATCGCTATCGATTGCGAATGACACGGGCCCTGGCGGCGTTCGCCGCCGGGGTTGTGGCTATGACCGGGGATCATGTTGCGACCGCGCAGGCCGATGATGGCAAGCCGCGGCGGATCGTTTCGGTGAACCTATGCATCGATCAAATTCTCCTCGATCTCGTGCCGCGGGAGCGCATCGCGGGTGTGAGCTTCCTTGCCGCCGATCCTTCGATGTCGCTGATGGCGCGCGAGGCGGAGGGTCTTGCATCGGTGCGCGGATCGGCGGAAGAAATCTTGGCCCTCGATCCCGACTTGGTGCTGGCTGGCGAATACACCACAGCGGCGACGGTTGATCTTTTGCGGCGGCTCGGCCGGCGTGTCGAGATCGTACCGATGGCGACAAGCTTCGCGCAAATCCGTGATGTCGTCGGATTGATGGGCCGGCTCACGGGCGAAGCGGAACGCGGTGAGGCGATGGTGCGCCAGTTTGACAGCCGTCTCGATGAGGTTCGTCGGCGGGCGGTGGTGCGTTCGGACGGGCCGCGGCCAAGGGCCGTCGCGATGCAGGTCAACAGTCTCGCCTCAGGCGAAGGCAGCCTCGTCGATGAGGTGCTGCGTGACGCCGGCTTCGATAACATGGCCCGAAACGTTCGACTTGGGCCGGCGGGGCAATTGCCGCTGGAAGCGCTCATTGCCGATCCGCCTGACGTCATCGTGCGCGCCAACGCCGCCGCCGACTTCCGCACGGTGTTGGCCGACAATCTCCGGCATCCGGCGTTTCAGGCGCTGGAAGCAACGCGGCCGAGCGTACACATCCCGATGAATGAGTGGCTGTGCGGGACGCCGAGGATCGTTCAGGCGGTCGAACGGCTGGCCATCGCGCGCGAAGAATTGCACGCGCGGGCCGAGGCTGCGCGATGAGTTCACACCGTCTCGTCGCGCTGCTTGGCTGCGCGGCGGTCGCCGCCTTTGGCCTGTCGCTGCTCTACGGCGTCGGTGGCTTCACGTTGTCGGGATCGGCGGAAGCGCAGCACACGATCCTGCTTGAGGTGCGGCTGCCGCGGGCGTTGCTCGGTTTCATGGTCGGGGGCACGCTCGGGCTCACCGGCGCCGTCCTGCAGGGCTATCTGCGCAATCCGCTCGCGGAGCCGGGCATCATGGGAATTTCAGGCGGCGCGGCACTCGGCGCCGTGATCGCCATTCACTCCGGCGCGGCGCAGACGTTTGCTCTGGCTCTTCCGCTCGCGGGACTGAGCGGTGCAGCCATTGCGACGCTGGCGCTCGCCATTCTCGCAGGACGCGGGACGGGATCTGTGACGCTGATCCTGGCCGGCGTCGCGGTATCCAGTCTTGCCGGGGCTTTGACTTCGCTGGCCTTGAACCTGGCACCTAATCCTTTTGCGGCGTCGGAAATGCTCTATTGGCTGATGGGATCGCTAACCGATCGCAGCTTGACGCAGGTGTGGCTGGCTGCGCCTCTGATGGCGATCGGGTGCGCGGTGCTGGCACTTACCGCGCGCGATCTGGATGCCTTGTCGCTTGGCGAAGACGCGGCGCAGAACCTCGGCGTTGATCCGGGGCGGTTGCGGTTGATGGTGGTAACGGGAACGGCGCTCGCCGTCGGCGCGGCGACAGCGGTGTGTGGCGCGATTTCGTTCGTGGGGCTGATGGTGCCGCATTTGTTACGGCCGTTCACGAATGGAGAGCCGGGGCGGCTTCTGCTGCCGAGCTTTCTTGGCGGTGCGGCGCTGGTGCTGTTTGCCGATGTCGCGCTTAGAGCGATTTCGCCGCTGGGTGAATTGCGGCTCGGTGTTCT
>JALHLM010000465.1 GCA_022844585.1 Pirellulales bacterium
TGCTCTTCCGATCTCGCTGTCTCGACAGGACGAGCATCGCTGGCTCCTTTGAAACGCGGCTACGGCGATGCGGGTCGCCGTGCGCGTGAACGGTGCTGTTTATATTGAGTGTGGTTTCGAACGAGCTGGGCCGCGGCGATGGGGCAGTTCGCTTCGGCCAACTCGCTGGGAGTGCAATCAGGCAGGCTAGGCGCTTTTCCGAAGTACGGTCGGTCCCGACGGTTGCAATGTGTATTGAGTCGGTTCGTCGCTGTTGACGACCACCTGGCGCCCGGCGCGGCGTTCCAGGTTGATCACCAGCGGCGCTTTCAAATTGAGCGTCAAGGCGCCATCCCCCTTCCCCACGACCGCCAGAACCTGCGCGTTGCGCACGTTCGTCAGGTTCAGCGGGGCCAGCTCGGCGCGATACACCCGCACCTGGTAACCAGGCACAAACCGCCCCGGACTCACCACGGCGAGGGCCACCTCGGGTTCGGTGACGCATTGCATCCAAGCCAAGGCGTCGTTGGCGGAGTCAGCCAGCAACACCCATTGGCGGCAGTGCTCGAGTCCGATCAAGCCGGCGGGGAAGTGAATGACATCGTCGGCTTGAATCTCGACGAGCCCAAATCGCGTGGTCTTGAGTTGCATCCGTGCAGACCCTTGGATCGAGGTCGTGGCTGTCCCTGGCGCATATGGGCTAATTCGACCACCAGCCGCAACCCCCGCCACAAAAAAGCCACCAGAGGAGGGTTCGATCAGAAAGCCAGATGTTACGCAGCCGTAACAACCGGACGAGTCCGCCAACCCGAAGTGATTTCGGTCTCACGGCGGACGATCCGGGATTCTTCACCACGGAGGCACGGAGTCACGGAGAAAGAGAGAGAGAAGGGAGTTGCGAGCCGCGAAAGGCGCGAAAGTTGGTGGAAGGAGAGTGGTTCCATCGCGCCACACTTCTCTCTTCCCCTTTTCGTGTGTTTCGCGTGTTTCGCGGTTCAACTCTCCTCTCCGTGTCTCCGTGACTCCGTGGTGAATCCTCACGAATTTCCCGACCTATAAATAGTCCAGCAGCGAAATCCTCAGGCTCTGCGCCGCCGTCTGAAGCGACGCCTGGTAGGAAGCCTGCCGCGCCGTGAAGTTCGAAATCGCTTCAGTAATATCGACGTCAATCTCGATCGACAGACTAGCTTGTAGGTCGACCTCTTCCGCTTCAAGCCGGGCCTGCAGCACGTCGAGCGACTTCTGCCTGGCCCCCAGTTCGGCGCGAGAAAAATTGACCGCCTGCGAACCATCATCCAGCACGTCAATCGCCCGTTCGATACCCAGCACGTCATTCGAGCGCAAAGCGTCGCGCAACCGTACGAGCGCCGTGAACACGCCTTCCACTTCGCGTGGATTGACGTCCGTCCCGGTCAGGATCGGCGGTTCGCCTCCCGATAAAGTCGCCGTCGCCGTGAGATCAACAGTCCCCAGGCCGGTATTCGGCGCCCCGTCACCCGTCGCCAGCGTAGCCGAAAAGTACGTCCCGGCGAGCGGGGAGTTTGCCAGAATGTCAATCATCTGATTCGCCGTCGTCGACGGATCAACGTCAAACACAAGCGAATTCGTGGCAGGATTGTACGTGACGATCCCATTGCCAGGGCCCAAGCCGGAGTTAACGACGGAAACCTCGACGTCGTTCAGCCCCGTCCCCGGCACAACGCCTTGGATCACCAAATCGTTGTTCGCCCCGGCCATCGTGAGCGTTGCTGTCGGCGCAGCCCCGGGCGATTGCGCCGTGAACGTTTCCAGGCCGGCTGGCAACAACCCGAGGTCTTGGGCAGCCTGACTCAGATTGCGCCGCTCGACCGTTAGCGCGCCGGCGCCCGGCGGACCGTCGTTGACAAGCTCGATGCCATTCCCCACGGCGGCCAATTGCGCGACGATCGGCGTCGGCGTGGCCAAATTCGCCGGGTGATTGTTGATGCGATCAAGCACATCCTGCACGCTGACCGCGCCGGAAACGTCAATCTCCAACTCGATGCCATCCGCACGTCGAATCACGAAGTCAACGCCGTCCGTATCATGGACGCCAAAACCGTGATTGAGATCGGCCAGCTCCGTACCAGGCGTCAAACTGCGCACGCCAAGTTGCGAAGCGGTAACGCCGCCGTTCTCGCCGACCGAAAAATCCTGGCCGCTCCAGCGGGAGCGCAGATCAATCCCCGTTTGCTTCCCATTGATCTCGGCAAAAATGCCCGCCCCGGCGCCGTTCAGGATATTAAGCATATCCTCCACGGTCTGCGCGCTGGCGAGGCTGATGTTGAATGACGCACCGCCGTTCTCAATCCGCAGGCCCGAAAGGAAATCAAATTCCTCGCCGCTCCCTCCGGACGTCGTGGCCACCGCCGTCGGTTCGTTGAACGTGTCGACAACGACCCCCGCGCCGTCGTTGAGAAGTTCCCGCGGATTCAACTCCGCCCGAAAGGTCCCTTCGGCGTTCACCGCGCCGAGCACCTGGTTCGCCGTCGTAACACCGCTCTCGATCCGCACCACCAATGTGTTGGCGTCGGAGCCCGTGTTGAACGTACCACCGGCCGTCGGCGCGTCGTCAGTCAATTGGAACACATACGCGCCGCTATTCGTGGCGTCGACCGTCGTATCCAGCGCCGCCGTGAACTTACCGCCGAGCGCCGCGTTGGCGTTGATTGCGTTCGCGACGTCCTGGGCCGAATGCACGCCCGCTTCGACAGACACCGTATACGTGCTGCCCGAGAAGCTCACTTGCACCCCCGCGGCATCCGCCGCGCGAACGTCGAAATTGACGGTGATATTGTTGTTCGAAGTGCCCGGCGCGGTCGCCGTAAGCAGGAGGTCATTATTGGCCGCCGCATTCGTATCGAACGTCAGCGACGCACGGGCCGCCACCGCCTCTTCGTGGAACTCGGCGACTTCATTCCCGGCCGTGAGCCCCGGCCCGGCCCGCAGATAGTCGTCATCGACGTACTTGATCGTCACGCCGTTGAATTCCGGCCCGTTGGCCGTGGCGATGAAATCAAGGTTGTTGCTCGTCCCGGCGGACGCCAAGGTCGCCCTGGCGCGCGTGCCGAGTAGATTCTCCAGCCTCGTCGTCAGCGTCAACCTCGGATCAAGATCGCTCCCCACGACCGGCCCAGTGCCCGCGCCGATTTCATGCAGAATCCCCAACTCATTAGCCGTCGTCCCGCCGCCCACTTCGCGAATGATCAACGCCCCGCCACCGACGGAATCCAACGAAACGTTCAGCCCCACGTCGGTGATTTCCACCGTTACGATGCGGCCGAGTGGAGCATTGGCTTCAAGTAACTTGGCGATGTCGCCGACCGTCGACGCCGAACTAAGATCGACGATCGAACTGACCGTGCCGGTCGAAATCTCAATACTGCTCGGCACAACGCCCCGCCCGCCGCGCAAATCGGACAGCGCCGTTTCGGCGGTCAGTACAGGATTCAGGTTGGCCGTTCCGCGCACCGGCTCCGAGATCGCACCAAACACGCGATTTCCCGGCATGTTCGTCTCGAACAGCACGTCGATATCGGAATACGCCGACAACGACTTCTCGTCGCCCAAGTATTCGATGTGCTCGCCAATCTGCGCAAACGGCTGCGTACTGGTCCGTGCCCCGGCGAACAAATACCGGCCGCGAAACTGTTGATTGCCGACGTCGACCAGTTGCTGAATCGCCCGGTCGACTTCCAAGGCGATCGCTTCGCGTTGCGAATTGCTCGAAGTCGTCCCCACCACGGAAATCGCCGCGCCACGGATATCGGCCAACAGTGCCGACACGTTCGAGAGCGCCACGTCCGTCGCGCCCAAATACGATTGATTCGTCTGCAGGTTGACCGACACCTGCTGTTTGCGCTCAATCAGCGTTTGCAGCGTGATTGCCCGCAATGCCGCCGGCGCGTCTTCGCTCGGCAACGAGATCCGCCGCCCCGTCGTCAACTGATTCTGCAAACGAAAAATCGCCTGCTGATCGGATTGCATCTGCGACAGCAAGCGCTGCGAAATCAGCAAGTCGCTGACCCGCGTCGTCGGTACAGGAATGATAGCCATGGGGGGAGTTTGATGTTTTCAGTGTTCAGTTTTCAGTGAATCGCGGCATCTCCAAAGATCCACCCGAAACGCATCCGCCGATCTGCACCTACACTTCTCACAGATTCACCAAAATCTCCAACAGCTCATCGAGCGCCTTGATGTATTTGGAAGTAGCCTGCAGTGCGCGTTGATAAGAAATCATCTTCACCGCTTCCTCGTCGAGGCTCACGCCGCTCGTGGCCAGTTGCTGACCCACCAAGGTCTGCTCGAAAATCCGGCTCCCGTCGGCGATGCCCCGCGCGACGCTCGAGCCCTGCGTGACCTCGGCCGTCAGGCTGGAATACAGCACCTTCAGGCTGCTGCCATTCTTGGAATCCAACGGCTTATCAAGAAACGCCGCCAGCAAGGTCGCCGTGTTCGTGTCGGCCCCAATGCCCGACTTCGACGCGTTGAACTTCGCCGCGTCGGCCACCACGACGGCATTCACGCCGATATCCAGGGCGTTCGATCCCGTGAAAAACGTATTCAACCCAAGCGCCGCCAGCACTCCGCTGGAATCGTTGGCAAACGAAAACTCCAGCTCCACGGAATCCGACGAGATCTGCAAATGCCCGTCGATATCCACGGACGCCGCCAGGCCGCTGACCGAATTGAGCTGCGAGGCCAGATCGTCGAGCGACGTATCGTCGTCGAGTCCGTTGAGATCAATGCGAATGTTCGTCGTCTCGGTAAGCTTGGTCTGCTTGTTGTAGACCAGCACCTGGAAACTGCCATTCTCCGGCGTGAATTCCAGCCCCGCCTCGTCCAGCGCCACAGTGCTGTCGCTAATCGCGAACT
>JALHLM010000466.1 GCA_022844585.1 Pirellulales bacterium
CGATTCTATGCATGTTACTGACCATTGCCACGCGCCGGGAGTCGGCCACCGATCTCAGCTATCTGCTGCATAAGCATCCGGATCGCTTTCAAACCTTTGACCTGAGCTTCGGCAAGGCGCACGTCTTCTACCCACAGGCGGACGAGAATTATTGCGTGGCGTGCTTGTTGCTCGACTTGGATCCCGTCGGACTGGTACGCGGCAAGGGAGATTGGAAGGACGGGCTCTTGGATCAGTACGTCAACGACCGGCCGTACGTCGCGTCGTCGTTGATGAGCGTGGCGATTGCGCAGCTGTTTGGTTCGGCGCTTGGCGGGAGATCGAAAGAACGGCCCGAACTGGTCGACACGCCGATTCCGCTCACCGTGCGCATTGACGTGTTGCCGGTGCGCGGCGGGGAAGAAATGTTGCGGCGGATGTTCGAGCCGCTCGGATACGCCGTCACGGCGCATCGCCACCCGCTCGACGAGCAGTTTCCCGAGTGGGGCGAGAGTCCGTACTACTCGGTGCAACTGGAGCACACGATCGCCGTCGCCCGGTTGCTGCAGCATCTCTACGTGTTGATTCCCGTGTTCGACGGCAAGAAGCACTACTACATCGGTCAGGACGAAGTCGAAAAGCTGCTGGCCAAAGGCCAAGCGTGGCTGTCCGATCATCCGGAACGCGCCACGATCACGCGGCGCTATCTGACCAAGCGCCAAAGCCTCGTGCGACAAGCCCTGGCCCGGCTGACCGAGGAAGAACCGGTCGATAGTGATGACGAAAGCGCCGAAGTAGAGGCCCCCGCTACAGAACGCGCCGCGCGCGAGCTGAGCCTGCATGAACAGCGCCTTGGCGCTGTGCTGGCGGTGCTCCGCGCGTCCGGCGCGCAGCGCGTGGTCGATCTCGGTTGCGGCGAAGGCCGGCTGCTCCGCGAATTGCTGGGCGATCGCCAATTCACGGAGATTCTCGGCCTGGACGTGTCGATCCGCTCGTTGGAAATCGCCCACCGCCGCTTGAAGCTCGACCGACTGCCCGAGCGGCAACGCGCGCGGATCCGCCTGATCCATGGGGCGCTCACTTATCGCGACGAACGGCTGGCGAACTTCGACGCGGCGGCGATTGTCGAAGTGATCGAACATCTCGATCCGCCGCGGCTCAAGGCTTTCGAGCGCGTGGTATTCGAGCACGCCCGGCCGCGCATGGTGGTGCTGACGACGCCCAATCGCGAGTACAACGTAATCTGGGAATCGCTCCCCGCGGGCGAATTCCGGCACACCGACCACCGTTTCGAATGGACGCGCGCCGAGTTCGCGGAATGGGCGAACGGCGTGGCCGCGCGATTTGGCTACACAGTACGGCTGCTCCCGATCGGCCCGGAAGCGCCGGGTGTCGGATCGCCGTCGCAGATGGCGGTGTTTGAGAGATGCCAATGAAATCCCGCCCGCACAACAGTCCGAACCTGATCTACTCCGTCGGCACGCAGGTCGTGTCGCTGCGGCAAGTGCAGGGCACGAATGGCGAAGCCGCGCAGCCAGCCGGAGCGGCGGGCGTGGTCGTACGGTCGCCGCGGGACCGCGAGCATCCGTACCGCGTGCGGTTTGTCGACGGCTTTGAAGGGCCGTTGCATCATGATCAACTGGTGTTGTTGGCCGAGTACAAGCAAGGCGTCATTAACGACGCCACGCAAACGCACTCTACGCAGGGCCTGTACGATCGCGTGATCTATCGTTGCGTGATCGGTTCGCGCGCGTACGGCCTCGACAATGATGAGTCCGACACCGACCGCCGTGGCATCTACCTGCCGCCGGCCGACTTGCAGTGGTCGCTGTACGGCGTGCCGGAGCAGCTTGAAAACGAGGTCACGCAAGAGGCGTACTGGGAACTGCAGAAGTTCCTGATTTTAGCGCTCAAGGGAAATCCCAACATCCTGGAGTGCCTCTACACGCCGCTGGTCGAGCACGCGACGCCGCTGGCCGAGGAGTTGCTCGCGATGCGCGCCGCGTTCCTGTCGCGGCTCGTCTACCAGACTTACAACGGCTACGTGATGTCGCAGTTCAAGCGGATGCAGGCCGATCTGCGCAATCAAGGGCAGGTGAAGCCCAAACACGTCATGCACCTGATCCGGCTGTTGCTCTCGGGGATTCACGTGCTCCGCGAAGGCTTTGTCCGCGTCGAAGTCGGGGAGTTCCGCACACAACTCCTGGCGATCAAAAACGGCGACATGTCGCTCGACGCCATCGAGGTCTGGCGTCGCGCGCTCCACAAGGAGTTCGATCAGGCATTGAAGGTGACACAACTCCCGGAGCGTCCGGACTATGAGCGTGCCAACGAGTTCCTCGTGAAGGCCCGTCGCCTGGCGGTTGGAGACGCGCTGCCATGAACAAAGATGCCACGTACGTATTGTACCGGCCAGTTGGCCAGCAAGAGCGGGATTTGATCGCCGCGTCTGGGTGGGCTCGCTTTCCGCCACGACTCGATTGGCAGCCGATCTTTTATCCCGTGCTTACCGAAGCGTACGCCACGCGCATCGCGCGTGATTGGAACACGAAAGATCCGAACTCAGGATTTGCCGGTTTTGTCCTTCGTTTCCACGTACGCGCGGAGTTCCTAGACAATTATGAAGTCCACGAAGTCGGTGGACGAGAATGCCTCGAATATTGGATTCCCGCCGAGCATTTGAATGTCTTCAACGCCAGCATCGTGGGGACCATCGAAGTCGTCCATGAGTTTCGATCGACGAGAAGTGACTGACCATGATCCCGCACGAACTTTTGCTCAAACAAGTCCACGATCATCCCTATCCGCTCGTCTTCGCGACGATCAGCGGCGCGCACCTATATGGCTTTCCGTCACCGGACTCGGACTTCGATCTGCGCGGCGTCCATCTGTTGCAGCCGGGGCAACTCCTCGGACTAGACGAAGGCGAGGAGACGGTCGAGAGATCGGGAGTGCGGGATGGACTTGAAATGGACCTGGTCACGCACGATGCCAAGAAGTTCTTCACCTTGATGTTGCGCAAGAACGGTTACGTGTTGGAGCAACTCCTCTCGCCGCTCGTTGTTTACACGACGCCGGAGCACGAGCAGCTCAAGGCGCTCGCGCGGGACTGTATCACACGCCACCACGCCCACCACTACCTCGGCTTTGCCGCGACACAATGGAAACTGTTTCAAAAGGAGAACCCGCCGCGTGTGAAACCGCTCCTATACGTCTACCGCGTCCTGCTAACCGGCATTCACCTGATGCGCACGGGCGAGGTCCAGGCGAACCTGCTCACGCTCAACGAGACCGCCAGGTTGCCGTACATCGACGATCTCGTGGAACGAAAACTGTCGGGCCCTGAAAAAGGGCGTCTGGAAACCGCGGACATCGAGCTCCACGAGCGCGAGTACAGCCGGCTGTTGGCGGAACTGGAGTTGGCGGGAATGAACTCGACGTTGCCCGAAAGGCCGAGTGCGAAGGAAGCGTTGAATGCCCTGTTGCTGCGGTTACGTAACGTCGTGGCGTGACGAATCGGAAGTGAATTGATGCCCTCCCTCTCCATCCCCAACCTCTCCCTCGTCGTTCTCATCGGCCCCAGCGGCGCCGGGAAGAGTACGTTTGCGCGCCGGCATTTCCTGGCGACGGAGGTTCTTTCGAGCGACTATTGCCGGGGCCTGGTCAGCGACGACGAGAACTCCCAGGCGGCGACGAAGGACGCCTTTGATGTGCTGCATTTCATCGCCGCCAAGCGCCTCGCAGCAGGCAAGTTGACCCTGGTGGATGCCACGAATGTGCAGCCGGAATCGCGGCAGCCGCTGGTCGCGCTGGCCCGGCAGTATCACACGCTGCCAGTGGCGATCGTGTTCAACTTGCCGGAAGAGGTCTGCCAGGAGCGGAACCGCGAGCGCGCCGACCGCGACTTTGGCCCGCACGTGATTCGTCAGCAGCGTTCGCAGTTGCGGCGCTCGCTGAAGACCCTCAAGCGCGAGGGATTTCGGCACGTCTTCGTGTTGGAGTCGCCCGAGGAGGTTGACGCGGTCGTCCTGGAACGCGCGCCGCTGTGGAACGACAAGCGGCACGAGCACGGGCCGTTCGATTTCATCGGCGACGTGCATGGTTGCGGCGACGAGTTGGAGGAGTTGCTCGTCGGGTTGGGCTACGAACGACAAGTTCTCGACGACGCTGGCCCGGGCTGGTCGAACCTTTGTTACGCACATCCCGATGGTCGCAGAGCCGTTTTCGTGGGGGACCTGGTCGACCGCGGTCCGCGCGTCGTGGATTCGCTGAGCATCGTGCGGAACATGGTCCGCGCCGACGCTGCGTTGTGCGTGCCCGGCAACCACGACATGAAGCTGCTGAAGAAACTGCGCGGCAAGGACGTGCAGATCACCCACGGTCTGGCCAACACGCTCGCCGAGATCGAGGCGATCCCGGATACCGAGCGTCCGGCGTTTTGCCGTGAATTGGCCGAGTTTCTCGACGCCTTGGTCAGTCACTACGTCCTCGACGACGGCAAGATCGTCGTTGCGCACGCGGGCATGAAGGAGTCGATGCAAGGCCGCGGCTCCGCGAAGGTCCGCGACTTTGCCCTTTACGGCGAAACGACCGGCGAGACCGACGAGTTCGGTTTGCCGGTGCGACTCAACTGGGCGTCGGAATACCGCGGCGACGCGATCGTCGTGTACGGGCACACGCCGGTCCCGACGCCGGATTGGCTGAATAAAACCATCAA
Source organism: Pirellulales bacterium (assembly GCA_022844585.1). Taxonomy (GTDB): domain Bacteria; phylum Planctomycetota; class Planctomycetia; order Pirellulales; family JALHLM01; genus JALHLM01. Next base: position 4,697 of record JALHLM010000466.1, read on the forward strand.
CATCGACACGGGCTGCGTCTTCGGCGGCGAGTTGACGGCCTTGCGCTATCCGGAGTTGGAATTCGTTTCGATCAAAACCAAGCAAACGTATTGCGAACCGGCGCGGCCGTTCCTGGCCGAAGGC
>JALHLM010000467.1 GCA_022844585.1 Pirellulales bacterium
CAAGGTCGACGCCGGCGCCGATGCGGTGATCACACAGTTGTTTTACGACAACGCAGATTTCTTTCGTTTCGTCGATCGTTGCCAAAAACAGGGGATTGGCATTCCGATCGTGCCCGGTTTATTGCCGGTCACGAATCTCAAGCAGATTCAACGCATCACGTCGCTGTGCGGTGCGAAACTTCCGCCAGCGTTTACCCAGGCTCTCGAGGCTTGCGGCGATGACGCAGCGGCGCAGTTCGAGGTCGGCGTCGAGTTCGCCGCACGACAGCTTGATGAATTGTTGCAGGCCGGCGTTCCCGGCGTGCATTTCTACGTGCTCAACAAATCGCAAGCCACGGGCCGCGTGCTGGATGCCGTCACAGGGCGATTGCCGGGGCATGAGCGAAGCGCGAAATAATCGCATTTCTGGCCGCTCTATTGCGTGCATACGCACCCAAAGTTGGGTCGTGGCGCGCGTAGGAACGGGGCCGCACGCGTGTTAGAATAGCGGCACTCCCGCCCGTAGGTGCACCTCCCGTCATGTCTCAGTGTTCCCCGCCGCTTGATCTGCAAAAGTGTATTGAAGCGGCCACGAATTGCGCCTGCTTCAATTTTCGCAAGGCTTCGCGCGCGGTCACGCAGTTGTTCGACGACGCGCTCCAACCCACGGGTTTGCGCTCCACGCAGCTGGTGATTCTGATCGCGGCGGCCGTCTTCGAAGGCGTATCGGTATCACGCTTGGCGAAGGAATTGGTCATGGACCGTTCGACGCTCACCCGCAATCTGCGTCCGCTCGAGCGGCGCGGCTTGATTCTGCTCGAATCGGGCAAAGACGAGCGCACCCGGCTCGTGCGGCTGACGCCGGCCGGGCAAACCGATCTGGCGGCCGCGTTGCCGGTCTGGGAACAGGCACAGTTGCAGTTCCAGGAAAAGCTCGGCGACGAGCGCTGGAAGCAACTCCTGGCCAGCTTGGGGGCCACAGTGGAAGTGGCTCACGATTCCCGCTGACGTCTCTTTACGACGCGAACGTCGTTCCGGAAAAAATGTTTGACAGCGCAAGGTGGTGCATATACAACATGTGACGTTCGGTCACGCTCTTGGGCTGCGAAGGCCGATCGCATTGATTTTCTTGCGGTCACAACCTTTTCAGAGGAGCGGAGACCATGCGTCAAGCGGTTGTCCCTGCGCTATTGTTGGCGCTCGGTGCGCCCCAACTGGCGAGCGCCCAATTAGCCGACCCCATTCCGGCGCCCATCGTGAAAGGCGCCATCGCGATCGAACTCGCCCCCGTGGCGACCGGCCTCACGGCCCCCGTGCAACTCGCGGATCTCGGCGACGGTCGACTGTTTGTCGTCGACCAGGCCGGCAAAGTTCTCATTCACCGCAACGGGCAGGTGGAACCCACCCCCTTCCTGGATGTCACGTCGCGCTTGCCGGAACTCGGCATCTTCGGCACGCAGGATGAGGGGGACTTCGACGAACGCGGCCTGTTGGGCCTCGCGTTTCATCCGGGCTATGGCGATTCGCAGAGCCCCGGCTTTGGCAAGTTCTACACCTACAACAGCGAACCGGTCGGTCCGGCGGCCGACTTCACGTTGGCCTTGCCCGACGGCGTCTCGTTCGACCACCAGAACGTGGTCACGGAATGGCAGGTCGATCCCGCCAACGCCGATGCGGCGAATCCAGCCTCGCGTCGCGAGTTGTTCCGGATGGACCACCCGCAGTTCAACCACAACGCCGGCGGCTTGGAATTCGGACCCGACGGCTATCTGTACATTTCGGTCGGCGACGGCGGCAACGGGAATGACGTCGGTGATGGCCACACCGAAATCGGCAACGGCCAGGATCTGCTGAATCCCCACGGGTCGCTGCTGCGGATCGACGTCGATGGCGACAACAGCGCGAATGGTCAATACGGCATTCCCGGGGATAACCCTTATGCCGCGGGCGGAGGGCTAGGCGAGATCTACGCCTCGGGCCTGCGCAATCCGTTTCGCTTCAGCCACGACACGGCGACCGGCGCTTTGATTGTCCCCGACGTCGGGCAGGGCAACATCGAAGAGATCAACATCGTCGAACTGGGCGGCAACTATGGCTGGCGGCTGAAGGAAGGCACGTTCAAGTTCGATCACACGACAGGCGCGATCACGGACGACTTGAGCGGGCTGCCGCCGGGGTTGATCGACCCGATCGCGCAATACGATCATGATGAAGGGCTCTCGATCATCGGCGGGTTTATGTACCGCGGCTCGGCGATTCCCGAATTGCAAGGTCGCTACGTCTTCGGCGATTTCTCCCGCGGTTTCTTCGCCCCGGAAGGGAGATTATTCTCCGCCGATCTTGCCACCGGTGAGATCGAAGAGTTGGTATTGGGCCTCGATGACCGCGACCTTGGTCTGTTCGTCAAAGGCTTCGGCCAGGACGCCGAAGGAGAGTTATACCTGCTCGCCGGCACGAACCTCGGTCCCTTCGGCGCGTTGGGAACGATTCACAAGATCGTCCCCGTCCCTGAGCCAGGTACGCTCTCACTCGTACTGATCGCTTCCGCCGCGGCGCTCGTCGTGCGGCGTCGACGCCGATAACGCGCGCGGCAATCACAGCGAATCCAGCGCGGAGGCGTTGAGTTGTGAGGTGCAGGAATCGAATCTGCAAGAGATGAACAGATCCGGAACACTCCCACCTCGCAGCCCCCACTCAGCGTCTCCGCGCCTTCGCGGTTCAGATCCTGTCGCCCCGACTGATTCGTAAACTTAAATCCCGTCAGTGGTTGCGCAAGTGACTGTTGGCGGGAATTGAACTTTTAGGGCCGTAGCTGCCGTTTCAGACGCGACTGTCACAGTACTTTGCCTAGCGTGTCCAAGGGGTTCATGTCTATTAGAGTAGAATGAGACGCTCTGAACGAGGAATGCGGTGATGCACAATCCCTTTGCCGAGGTCGTCGATGAATCGACAGATGCCGACCTGATCAAGCAGGCCAAGCACGGCAGCCATGAAGCCCTGGAAAAGCTGGTTCTCCGGCATCAGGCATGGATTTACAATATCGCCGTGCGGATGGTCTTCCATCCGCAGGATGCCGAGGAAGTCACGCAGGAAGTGCTGATCAAGGCCATCACCCGCCTCAGCACCTTCCAGGGGGAAAGCCAGTTCCGCACCTGGCTCTACCGCATCACGTCCAACCACGTCCTGAACATGAAGCGTCGCGGTGGGGAGAGAGAACCTCAGACTTTCTCCAGCTACGCCGATGCCATCAACGACATTCCCGATCTGGATCTCCCAGACCCGAAGACCGTGCCGGTCGAGGTGCCGCTCCTAGTTGAAGAAGCCAAAATCTCCTGCACCAGCGGGATGTTGCTCTGCCTTGACCGCAAGCAGCGGCTGATCTTCACGCTCGGTGAAATCTTCGGGGCCAGCGATACGGTCGGCAGCGAAATCCTAGAGATGACCGCCGACAACTTTCGGCAGAGCCTCGCCCGCGCCCGCCGCGACCTATACCAGTTCATGCGCGGCCAGTGCGGCCTGGTCAACGCAAAGAACCCCTGCCGCTGCCCGAAGAAAACCAAGGGCTTCATCGAGGCGGGGCATGTTGATCCCGATCACCTGCAATTCGTCCCGCTGCATCTGCGACGCGTCACGGAAGCGGCAGAAGGGATCGTACAGACCATCGAGAATACCGTGGATGAACAATACGCGGCGATCTTCCGCGAGCATCCCTTTCTCGAACCGAAAGATCAGATCGGCTGGCTGCGGCAACTGCTCGACAATGGCGATTTTGGGACAGCCCTGCATCTCAACTGAAGAATCTTGAGATCGCTTGTCACAGTCTCCTGCCCGCGGTGTCTACGGGATTAAGGAGAACAAGTCATGTCGAAATTGCAATGCAAAGTGGCTCTCGTAACGGGAGCATCCAAAGGCATCGGAGCGGGAATCGCCAAGGAACTTGCCGCTGCTGGTGCGGCAGTTGTGGTGAACTGCGCGAGCGACCGAACCGGCGCGGAATCCGTCGTCGATGCGATTGCCGCTGCCGGTGGCCGTGCCATCGCGATTCAAGCGGATGTCGCGAAGTCCGCCGATGTCGTCCGGCTATTTGAGCGGGCGAAGGAAGCCTTTGGCTCTCTCGACATTCTGGTCAACAATGCCGGAGTCTATCGGGCGATGCCTGTCGCGGAATTGACAGAGGAAGAGTTCCACCGCGAGATCAACGTCAACCTGCTCGGGCCGTTGCTGGTCATCCGCGAATCGCTCCGGCACTTCGGACCGGATGGCGGAAGCATCATCAATATCGGTTCAGGCGCCTCGCGCTCGCATCCGCCCGCATACTCGATCTACTCCGCCAGCAAAGCGGGCCTCGATGCTGTGACCGGCGTGCTGTCCAAAGAACTCGCCCCGCGAAAAATTCGCGTGAACTCCGTCAATCCTGGCGCCACGCTTAGCGAAGGGACGAAGGAGGCGGGACTGTACGGCGTCGGCAGTGACAGCGAAAAGCACCTCGTTGCCATGACCCCGCCGGGGCGAATGGGTAGGCCGTCCGACATCGCCAAGGTTGTCGCGTTTCTCGCCTCGGATGATTCCGGTTGGCTGACCGGCGAAGTCATTCTCGCTTCCGGCGGATTGCGCTAATCTCGATCCCCTCAAGCTTCAGCAGGAGTAAACCATGCCAGCCTACATCGTATTCATGCGGGAAAAGACCCTCGACCAGTCCGAGTTGGAGGCTTACTGGGAAAAGGTCAAGGAGTCGCTGGTGGGCCGCCCGCTCAAAGTCTTGGCTGCCTATGGCAAGCACGTCGTGCTAGAAGGGCCAGACGTTGAAGGCGTCGTGATCGCCGAGTTCCCGACCCTCG
>JALHLM010000468.1 GCA_022844585.1 Pirellulales bacterium
GGCGATCTTGTACGACTCGTCGTAGTACTTGCCGCCAGCGTCCTTAACGCGCACGGTAACCGACTGCGATTCGCCGGCTTCGAAATCGAGCTTGGCGCCCTTCGCCACGCTGATCTCGCCCGTCTTGGCGTCGATGGCGAACTTGCCGCCGGCGCTGCTGGTGAGCGCGTACGTGAGCTTATCGCCCACGTCCGGGTCGGTGCCCGTGACCTTGCCGACGACGGTGCCGCCCGTGGCGTTTTCCTTCACGACGCCGCCTTCGAGCGTCAGATCGGTTGGTTTCTCATTGACGTTCTTGAGCTGGATGTCAAACGACTCAGCGTAAGTATTCCCGGCCGAGTCCTTCACCTGCACCTTGACGCTGTGATCGGGGTCCGCCTCGAAATCGAGGTCAGCGCCCTGGGCGACTTTGATATTTCCGGTCTTGGCGTCGATCGTGAAACGGCCGCCGGCGTCGTCCGTGAGCGAGTAGGTGAATTTGTCACCCGCGTCGGGATCCTTAGTCGAGATTGTGCCCACGGTCGTGCCCGCCGTAGCGTTCTCGTTGATCGTATTTCCCTTGAGCGCCAAGTCGTACGGCGCTTCGTTGACGTTCGTCACGCCGATCGTGAATTTCTCGTGGTAGCTGGCGCCCTCGGCGTCGGTTACCTGCACGTCGATCGTATGCGATTTCGCCGCTTCGTAGTTCAGGGCGTCGCCATCGGCCACATGGATCTCACCCGTCTCGGCGTCGATCGTGAACCGGCCGCCGGCGTCGTTCAGCAGCGCATACGTATGCGAATCGTTCGCGTCGACGTCCTTCACCGAGACGTCCCCGACGAGCGTGCCATCGGCGGCGTTCTCGCCGACTTTGCCGCCAGTGAGCGTTAGATCCGTCGGCGCATGGTTGACGAACTTATCGGCCGCCAGGCTGCCGTCGGCAAAGCGGAACGTCTCGACCGAATCAACGGTGTCGGTGCCGTCGACGCCGCGCAAATCGTGGACGGTGAAGTGGCCGTTCCCGTGGTGCTCGATCTCGTAATCGCTCGCCTTGCCGGAGTAGATCGCCGTGTCGTTGCCGGCGCCGCCGGAGATCAAATCATCGCCGCCGCCGCCGGTAATGCGATCGTTCCCGGCGTAACCATAAAGAGCGTTATCATGCCCGTCGCCCACGAGCGTATCGCGATGGTTCGATCCGTGGACGTCTTCGATGCCGTCGAGATGATCGCCGGCCGCCTGGCCGCCGCTTCCCAATCCGGTGGAGAGGTTGACGCTCACGCCGGCGGTCGAGTTCTGATAGCTGGCCGCGTCATGTCCCTTGCCGCCATGCAATTGATCGGCGCCACTGCCGCCGTCGAGGAAGTCGTCGCCGTCATCGCCGAAGAGTTGATCGTTGCCGGTCCCGCCGTACAGCAGATCGTCGCCGCCGTTGCCGTCGAGGACATCATTGCCGCCGGCGCCGTCGAGCCAATCGTTGGCGTCGGTGCCGTGCAACGTCTCGTTCGCCGAAGTGCCGTGCTGGACCTCGTGGTCGAGGCTGCCAAAGTCGATCGCTTCGCCTTCGATCGGCTGTTCCATATCGGCCGTTTCGATCGCCGTCGCGGAGCGCAGGATACGCGGCTCCAGCGCCGTAATCGTAAAGGCCGGTGCGCGCTTCTTGGCGTTAACGGGCGGTTCGCCCGGGGCGTCCTGCTGCTTGTTTTCCAAAAGTTGATTCGTCACAGGATGCCCCTTGTGTCACAGTTACGCGAACGGCGACTAGCGCCGCGTTTGGCCGATCCCCAACAGACCGGCGTCCGACCTACCACACAAAACAAAGTTGTTTCTCTGAGAGGAGCCTACGGCTGATCGCCCGACGCGCTCGTCCGCGGCGGTTCAGCAGTGGGATTGAGCAAACGGGCGCTGAATCCGCTGGGGAGCCCGAGATCCCGGTTGTCGATCTCAAACACACATCGAAAAGTTTCCGTACCTGGGTCGATATCCACGTCCTTCATCACCAATCGCGCGGTCACGGCGTCGTTGACGGGCGTACCGGCCAACAGTCGATACTCCACGCCCGGTTCCAGCCGCGTGTAGCATCGCGTGGGGAGATACAGTTCGACGCGCAGTTGCGAGGTGTCGACGAGTTCGACAACCGGTTTGGTAAGGGTCAACGTTTCCCCGACGACGCTTCGTGTCCGGACGATGCGCCCCGCGAACGGGGCGCGGATGTTCATGGCTTCGAGTTTCGCTTGTTCCAAGACGTACGCCGCTTGGGCGGCGACTTGGAGTTCCTGCGCCTGACGCACGGCGGCTTGCGCCTGTTCGACGCTGGTCCGCGCACGTTCGATTTCCAATTCCGACGCGGCGCGGTGTTCGCCGGCTTGTGTCATGCGTTCCAATAAACTGTTGGCTGCGCGGAGATCGCTTTCGCCGCGCAGCACGCCGGCGGTTTGTTCCGCTTCCGCTTTCGCGAGCTTCGCCGCGGCGGCCGCGATGCGATTGTCGATCACGGCCAACACGTCCCCTTGCGCGACCGATTGGCCTTCTTCGCAATTCAATTCGAACAGCACGCCTTCGGTCGGCGCCGACAAGGTCACGCGCCGGCGCGCGTTCGCGATGCCTGGGAGCGAAGGCACGACGTCGGTCGCCGCAGCCGACGAAGCTTGCCGCGCAGGGGGCGCTTCGGCGGTCGCTGCCATCAGACAGAGCGCTAGGAGCGCGGTCGGCGTCATGTGCGGTCTCGACAAGAGTTGAAGATGAGAGCCCGGCGTTCTTGAGGGAATTTCTGCCGAGCTAAGGAAAACGTAGCTCACTTTGGCTGGTCGCGCCGGTGTTATCGAATACAGATAGAGCCCGTCGCGTGACGGACTTGTGGCCTGTGCCGGTTCTGGCGCATTCGCCCGCAGGCGTGCATTCCATCGCCGCGGGACGACGAAGCATGGTAGGCAAGCCTGCCGAAGGCATGGAGCGCAAGGACTTACGGATGGGACCGGGACCGGGCTGGCATGGATGTCGGCTGGCGGCCGCACTCGCGGCGTGCCTGGGGGCCGTCGTTGGCCTGTCGGGCTGCAAAGTGGGCCCCGACTTCGTCCGCCCCGCGTTGCCCTGGCTGGAGCCCGTCTATCACGACGCGCAGCCGGCTCAGCCGCCGGTCGAACCGGAACTCACCTACTGGTGGACCGAATTCAACGACCCGACGTTGAACGGGTTGATCGACCAGGCGGCGTGCCAGAATCTGACGTTGCGCGAAGCGTACTTCCGCGTCGTGGAATCGCGGGCGCTGGTCACTGTGGCGCGAGGCGAAATGTTTCCCGAGGTGTTCGGCACGAGCGGGTACAGCAATCGCCGCACGAGCCTGAATGCCAATCAATTCATTATTCCGCCGACATTGCGCAGAAGTTACGACTTGTTCACGGCCGGCTTCGATGCCGGTTGGGAAATCGATCTGTGGGGAAAACTTCGCCGCACGATCGAGGCCGCCGAGAATGATCTCGCCGCCAGCGAAGCCGCGCGACGCGACGTATTGGTAACGTTGCTCGGCGACGTCGGCACCAGTTACATCAATTTCCGCGTCGTGCAGCAGCGATTGAACATCGCCCGCGCGAATCTGGTTCGGCAGCAAACTACCGCGGAATTCGTGCGGGAGCGCTTTCGGGCCGGGCTGATCAGCGAATTGGACGTGGCGCAGGCCGAAGAAAACTTGCATAGCACCGCGGCCGTGATTCCGCCGCTGGAGCAGCAACTCCACCTGGCCATGCACCGGTTGAGCGTGCTGCTCGGCGAAAGCCCGTCGCTGCAGATGCTGACGCGGCTCGGCAACGGGCCGATCCCGGCGGCGCCGGGCATTCTGACCGTTGGCGTCCCGGCCGATCTGTTGCGACGCCGGCCGGACATCCGGGAAGCGGAGTTCCAGGTCGCGGCGCAGAACGAGCGGATCGGCGTGGCGATTGCCGATTTGTATCCGCAACTCACGCTCCGCGGCACGATCACGGCCGATTCCCGTCGCGTCGATACCTGGTTCATGACCGATAGCCTGGCCTACAGTTTCGGCCCGCAATTCCGCTGGGACATTCTGAATTTCGGCCGATTGCGCGGCGGCATTCGCGTGCAGCGGGCACGGTACGAACAGACCGTGGCCCGGTACCGGCAATCGGTGTTGCTGGCGGTCGAGGAAGTGGAGAACGCATTGATCTCCCATCGCACGGCCGGGGACCGCCGCCGGGAGCTGTACATGGCGGCGCAATCGGCCGGCCTGTCCGCGTCGCTGAGCGAATCCCAGTACCAGCAGGGCCTGGTGATCTTCCAGGTGGTGCTCGATTCGCAACGCCGGGTCCTGGAACTGCAGGAGCAAATCGCGCTCAGCGAAGGGGACATGTCGATCAGCACGGTGCAAGCCTTCAAAGCGGCCGGCGGCGGCTGGGACGCGCGATTCTCGTGCTGCGACCCAGTGATGGCGCGATTGCCGGCGACAGCACCCCGAGAAGTGCTGCCGACGACGGCGCCAACGGAAAAGCTGCCGTCCGGCAATCTTGGAGCTATTCCGGCGATGCGGCGCTAAGGTTAACGGCACTAGCCCGACGCGCAAGCGAGGGGGAGTAAACGTCGAATACCGTGCCGCGATTACTCCCCCTCGCTTGCGCGTCGGGCTAGTGTGTTCGCTTTCGCGCTCCAAGCAAGCGCAATAAAAAAGCCGGCCCCACTCGTAAGTGAGGCCGGCCTGGGGAAGCTTCAAGCAATTCGCAATCGTCGCGTTTACTTGCGGAGGAAGCGGTAGCCAATCGCCGCGAGCCCGCAGAGGGCCAGGAGGGCGGTCGACGGTTCCGTGTCAGCGTTAGCACCTGCGGGTTCTCG
>JALHLM010000469.1 GCA_022844585.1 Pirellulales bacterium
GGTGCGGAAGCCAGCGTGGCTCTCATTCGCGAGTTGCAGGACTGGGTCAAGCAGAACTCGGCCGGGTATAAATACCCACGGCAGGTCGAGTTCGTGCGCGAACTGCCCAAGACCACGAGCGGCAAGATTAAGCGCCGATTGCTGCGCAGCGAAACGCGTCATGCGGCCTGAGATGTTTATCGAGCGCTGGCGAACACGGCTCGCGCAACCCTTGCCGGGCCGCGCGGCGCAATCGCGGATGGCGCCAGACCTGAGTTACGGCCGTCATTCCGATCCGCCAGCGTGGAACGCGCGGCCGGCTGCTGTGTTGGCGCTTTTCTATCGCCAGGGTAATCAATGGCGGTTGCCGCTGACGGTGCGTCCCGCGCATCTGAGCGCGCACGCTGGACAAATCTGCCTCCCCGGCGGCGCGATCCAAGAGGACGAGTCCATCGAGCAGGCCGCCTTGCGCGAGTTGCAAGAAGAGATCGGCATCGCGCCCGAGGGCGTGCAACTGCTGGGACGGCTTTCGCCAATCAACCTATTTGTCAGCAACTTCAGCGTCACGCCGTGCGTGGCCATGACCGAAGCGGCCCCGCAGTTCGTGTTGGAACCTGGCGAGGTCAACGAAGTCATCGAACTGCCGCTGGAACGGTTGCTAGACCCAGCCGCCCGAGGCCATGATCGCATTCCGGGCCGTGCGATTCCGCTCTCCGCGCCCTTCTACGAGTACCAAGGGCACCGCATCTGGGGCGCGACGGCGATGATGCTGAGCGAATTGGCCGCGATCTGGCATGAAATCGGCTGATGGACGAACGACCATCGCCAGGCGAACCAAAAGCTTGACGCCGCCGCGCGGTTGCTTTCATACTGATGAGCGCAACGATCTCATCTACATCTCTGTCTCGTCGGCGAAGGAGCGTCCAATGTACCGCTTACTTATCGGCTTGGCCATTTTCATGTCCGTGACCGTGGCTCGGGCCGCCACATTGCCCAGCATCTACTGGAGCGAGCCCAGCGGCGTTTTTCGTGCTGGTATCGACGGAGCGGGCGTTGCGCCGGTGCTCGAGAGGACGGACATCGGCGGCATCGCTCCGGATCGAGCCTTCGATCGTTTGTTTCTCACTTACGTGGCCCTTACAAAGCCGCCGATGACTCCAGGCGTCGTCGCTTCGACTTCGCTGGACGCGGATACGCTGGAATGGCTCGTATTCTACGTGCCAACGCCGAAAGCCATTGCCCTCGACAAGAGCGCACGGGTCATGGCGTGGTCGGAGAGTGAAACGCATTCCATCAGCGTGGCGGACTACGACGGCGGCAACGTCCACAAGATTCTCGAACCGACGCCCTGGATCGCCGATATCAACGGCCTGGCGTTCGACCCTTGGGAGCGCAAACTGTACTTCAGCTTTGTCAATCCGCTCATCGACAGCCTGCGTCCCGGCGGCATTGCGAGGATGAACCTCGATGGCAGCGAACAAGAGACCGTCGTCGATGGACTGGTCGCGCCGCAGGGACTGGCCGTCGATCACGTGCGCGGGTTGGTCTACTGGGCCGATCCGGAATTTGGTGCCGGCATCATCGGCCGAGCCAGCCTCGACGGCGGCGACCGGAAGGATTGGGTCAGCGGACTCGGCAGTCCGCAAGGCGTGGCCGTCGATCCCTATACCAATCAAATCTATTGGACCGACGCGGCGACCGGTAAAATTCAGACCGGTACTTCCTTTGTGCCACAAGTCGACGTCGTCACCGATCGTGACCAACCGAATGCAGTCGGCTTGTTGATCCAGTCGGGCCTGGAGGGCGACACGAACGACGATGGCCAGGTCGATGTCTACGACCTGAACGACGTCCGCAACTACTTTGGCCGCGATCCTGGCCCCGGCCCCGGCGACGCCGACTTGGATGGCGACGTCGACATTCACGATTTGAATGCCGTGCGCAACAACTACGGTTCGCGGTTCACCGCGCCGGCCGAATTGAACAGCGTGCCTGAACCGAGTTCCGCGCTGCTGGCTTTAGCTGGTATGTTGTCGCTCTGTGCGTTCGCCTGGAAAAGAAAATCGCCAACCTTGGTCCGGCGATGACCACGGTTGGCGATCCGTTTTTTCCGATGGCGGCGCGCTGATCGGCTTACGGGCCGATGCTGGGTGGGTTGCTGGCCAGGAAGTCGCGCGGGCCGCGAGTGGTATAATACGGGTACGCGACCTGTCCCGTGGGCGGTCCGCCGGCGTACATGGCGTTCGCTTCGGCATTGGCGACGTCGCAACCCGGTGGAAGATGGCGACCACCCGCCAGTCCGCCGCTACCGCCGCCGCAGCTCGCACAGCCACCGCCATTGCCGCCACAACTGGAGCAGCCAGCAGCACCGCCGCCGCCACCGTAGGTGCAGCCTGCGTTGCGGCAGCAGAAAATGCGATCCAATAAGCAGCAACCGCTAGTCGAGGTCAGCACGCTGGCAAGCGCGGCGACCAGAACAAGACGTTTCATGTCCAGAAATCCTTTCCGCTGGGTCGAACGGCAAAGCCTCTAGAGGGACTTATCGTCCGCCGATTCCTTACAATCCAATAAATCGGTACGACCGCCGCGACCCCTTGGGGCCGGATAACCGAGCGACTTTTCCGCTTCCTTACCACCGCCGCACACGTTCGAGTTCATCGCCGCATATGGTTGCCACGCTGGAGTTTATCGAGGGGATCCTCGTCACGTATGCCAAAGCCACGGAAGCCAATCGCACCACCCCCTGGCGGCGGGGCAATGTCGTCGAACTCAGCGCGGAATCCGGCGCCGACGTGATGATCACGGCCGATTTGCACGGCCACCGCAAGAATTTCAACGCCATCCGCCGCATCGCCAACCTGGCCAACAACCCGGGCCGGCACCTGGTGATGCAGGAAGTCTGCCACGGCGGGCCGACCTATCCCACGAACGGCGGCTGCATGTCGCACGCCATGCTGGAAGACGTCGCCAAACTCAAGGCGACGTTCCCCGACCGCGTTCACTTCCTGCTTTCCAACCACGAGCTGGCGGAAGTCACCGATTTTCCGATTCTCAAATCGAAGAAGATGCTCAACCTGCTGTTCCGCATGGGATTGCAGGAAGCCTACGGCCCCGCCTTCGACCGCGTCCGCAAGGCGCTCGTCGCCTTCATCGAAAGCTGTCCGGTCGCGGTGCATCTTCCTGGCGACGTTTGGATCACGCACAGCGCCCCGGAGCGCTGCCAGATGGAAGGCTTCGATCGCGGCGTGTTGGAACGCCCGCTCGACTACGCGGACTACCAGGAAGACGCCGACCTGTTTCGCATGCTGTGGGGACGCGACCATCGCGCCGAAAACGCGCAAGCCTTCGCCGACACGCTCGGCGCCAAGGTACTTATCCACGGCCACGAACCGTGCTGCGAAGGTTTCGCCGTGCCGAACCCGGTGCAGATCATCATCGACTGCTGCCACGACAAAGGCCGCTACCTGATCCTGCCGCTCGATCAAGCGCTGACGCAGAAAGAAATCGTGGCACGCATCCAACCGCTGGCAGGATAAACGGCAACTCGGAGCACTGAAGTGAGTCGCTAGCGAGGAAGCAAGTTACTTCGACGACGGATCACATACTTCCGAGTTTATCGTTCCGAGTTTCCCTCATGTCGTTCACGCCCGAGCCGGATCCGCCGCCATTGATTCCGCCGAACTGGCGGCCGCGGTTTACGATCAAGCGCATCTTCGCGCTCACCACGGTTTGCTGCGTGCTGTTCGCGATCTGGCAAGGACTCCTGCGCGGCGTCGACGCGGCGAACGTCACCTCCGCGATGGAAGCCAAATTCTGGGTCGTGATCCTCGTTACGCTCCCCATGCTCCTGATGATCATCGCCGGCCTGATCGAACCCTGCCGACGACTTTATGCCAAGCTGCGTAGGCGATAGCCCACGGCGTGATCACCACTCCGTCCGTAGTCGAGGCATGCGGAGCGGCCCGCGAAACACGCGAAACACGCAAAAGTCTTGGCGGACAGGGCTGAAAGCATCTCGCGTTTCAGTTTGGGTATCCCGATTCTTATCCCATTTTGCGTGTTTCGTGTGTTTCGCGGGCCACTCCGGACGATTACGTCGTGCGCTCGAACACCTTCGCATACGCGCTCTGCAACGAAGCAATGCCGCGGCGCAGGACGTGCATTTCGTTGCCGATGGTCGGCATCCGGCAACCGAGTTCCACGGCGCGCTCTGCGAACGGTCCATCCGGCGCGACGCAGCCCCAGTGCTTGCCGTGTTTCGTGCACGCCTTCGCCACGCGGTCGATCGCTTCCCAGAGCTTATCGTGGTGAAACTGCCCGACGACGCCGAGCACCAGCGATAAATCGGCCGGACCGATGAACAGCAAATCGACGCCTTCGATCGCCGCGATCGCATCCGCGTCTTCCAGCGCGCCGAGCGTTTCAATCTGGATGGCGACGAACACGTCGCGGTTCGCGTCCTCGGCGAACTTCGCCAGCGACTTGTGCGTGTAGTCGGCATCGCGCCCGCCCATGTTCAGGCCGCGAACGCCCTGCGGGGCGAAGCGGCACCAGGAGTTAAACTCCCGCGCATGATCCGCCGAGCGAATCTGCGCCCCCATCACGCCGCCAGCCCCGGCCTCCAGGCATTGCGTGACCTGCCAATAACCGGTCGGCGGCATCCGCACGAACGAGTCCATTCCATTCGCCCGAGCCGCGATCGCCGCCATGGTGATCTGCTCGGTGGAGATAAACGAATGCTCCAGATCGAACCAAAATCCATGATATCCGCCCGCCAGGCCGAACATCTCGACGATCACAGGATGCATCACGCGCCCG
>JALHLM010000470.1 GCA_022844585.1 Pirellulales bacterium
GTCACCACACTCAGCGAGCGAGTCGAGTTCATGGGAAATTCCTTGCGAGTCAGAAGCCACAGGTGAATGGCGTGAATTGTCGCCTTTGCAACCGCGCCGGGCAACAACCGTGCTAGCAGCACAGCGAAACGCTGCACTAGACGCGGACATCGATCTGGCTACAATCGCGAGGGACCGGGCGATACAAGGAGGTCTGATGCACTTCAGGATTTCGGTATGGCAGGCTGCGCTCGTGGCGCACCTGGTCTGGCAAGGTTTGGTGTTCCAGGGGATGGTTCTTCACACGAGACAAATACAGGCTGGTGAACCGGCCGCCGAGAAAGGGACCGCGGAGCAAGCGGCCAACGTTCTCGGCCTGCCGCAGGGCGCGATGAGCGGCGGCGGCACCTTGATGGTTTGCGGCGGCGGCGCGTTGCCCGAGGAAGTGTATGACGAGTTCGTCCGGCTGGCTGGCGGACCGAAATGCAAGCTCGTTCTGATTCCGTCCGCTCATCCGTATGAGAATCTCGAAGCGATCACCTATCGCTTCAACGGCTGGCTGCAGTATCCAGCCGAGTCCTTCCACTTTCTGCACGCGACCAGCCGCGCCGAAGCAGAGTCGGACGATTTCGCCAAACCACTCGAAGACGCGACCGGCGTGTGGATCACGGGCGGCGCACAAGGACGGCTCGCCGATCTGTACAAAGGGACGCGCGTCGAAAAACTCCTGCAGCAATTGCTCGAGCGCGGCGGCGTCGTTGGCGGCACTTCCGCGGGTGCGGCGATTATGTCGCAAACGATGATCCGTCAGGGAACCAGTCGCGAGGCCGAGCTCGACGCGGGCTTCAGTCTGCTCACTGCCGCCGTCGTCGATCAGCACTTTACCGAACGAGGCCGCCACACGCGGCTCCTCGGCGCGCTGCGCGAGAACCCCGCGAAGATCGGTCTCGGCGTCGATGAGCAAACCGCCGTCATCATCCGCGCCAACACGGTACGCGTGCTGGGGCAGAACCGGGCGACGGTCATTGTCCCGACGCCCAACCGCTCGGTGTCCCTCCACTTGCTCGATAGCGGCGAAGAAGCCGAACTGGTCCGCCGCGATGACGAAGCGGACGCACCGCTCAAGTTGCTGTTGAGCACTTTGATGAAGAAATAGTGGAAGTGCGGCGATTGAAGTGCACCGGCAGTATTTAGAATTATCCCGCCTGTCGCCGTGATCGCTGTTGTTTCATCGCGGCCGGCGTCGGGATGGTGCGGGTGAGTTCGGCAGCGGCGAGACCTTGCAGCAGGAGGAGTGTTCGGTCAGCGGCACCTTGCTGGGCGAGGACCAGTTCTTTCGCTCGCTGACCCAGTTCGTCGGCGAACTCCGGCTCGCGGAGGCAGCGCTCGACGAAGGTTTGTAGTTCGCGGCAGTCTTTCACAACGTGTGCGGCTGCGCTGCTGAGCAGCAGTTGCACGACGTCTTTGAAGTTCCAGGTGTTCGGGCCGAAGCAAACGGCGCTGCCATAGGCGGCCGGTTCGATCATGTTCTGGCCACCGCGGCGACCGAGACTGCCGCCGACGAAGGCGATGTCGCTGCGTCCCCACCAGGCGCCGAGTTCGCCGACGACGTCGATCAGCAGGATGCGAGCGCCAGGGTCGTGCCGTTTGGAATCGAGGGTGGACCTGCGCTCCCAGCGAACTCCGCTCCGGTCGAGCAGCTTCGCCACTTCATCGAACCGCTCGGGATGCCGCGGCGTGATGAGCAAGCGTAAGTCCGGATACTGCGGCGAGAGTTGCCGAAAGGCTTCAATGGCTAGCGCTTCTTCTGGCGCTTGCGTGCTGCCGGCGAGAAACACAACGTCGGATTCTTTGATGCCCGCGAGCGCGGCGAGCTTCTTGGTCGTCGGGTTGTTACGGTCCGTCTGGGCGCCGTCGAACTTGATGGAACCGGTGACATGGACCCGTTTACTGTTCGCGCCGAGGGCCAGGAACCGGGCCGCATATTCTTCGTTCTGTACGGCCACGAGGTCGAGGGACTCAATCGTGCCGCGCAGCCAGCCCGCGATCCGTTGATAGCCGCGAAAGCTCTTCTCACTCAGCCGGCCGTTGATGACGGCGACGCGGGCCCCTTCGCGCTGGGCGGCGGCGATCCAATTGGGCCAGAGTTCGAGCTCGGCCATCACGAGCAGCGTGGGCCGGATGATGTGCATCGCTGCTGCGGTCGACCAGGTGAAGTCGAGCGGTGCATAGAACACAGTCCGCGGTGCGTACCGCTTCTGCGCGAGCGCGAACCCGGTCTGCGTCGTGGTGCTGATGACGATTTCCCAATCGGGATGGGCCTGTTCCCAGCGGGCGATGAGCGGCCCAAGCAGATTCACTTCGCCGACGCTGACTGCATGCAACCAAAGACATGGCACCTTGCGATTGCGGCGGCGGGGAACATCGCCCCACATCTTCTGCCGCCAGCCATCGCGGTACTTTCCTTGCCGCAGCCGGCAATAGAGCAGGTACGGAAACGCGGCCGCGATGAGCAGCAGATAGGCGAGGTTGAGCAGGTAGGGCATGCGCGAATCCTTTCGCGATGTGTTGAGTAAGGAGTGAGGTGGAATTGAGTCCACTAGCAGTTCAGCCCCTCACCCCGGCCCTCTCCCCGTATCTCGTGGAGTACCACGCGTACCGAGGAGAGGGAGTAATTCAATATGTAGGGAAGGTTGAATCAACAACGCGGAGCCGCCGCCCTACACTGTGGCTCCGCCGCCCATCCGCATGTGGCAGTTCTTGTACTTCTTCCCGCTGCCGCATGGACAGGGGTCGTTGCGACCCACGCGCTGGCCGCGGTTGCGGATCGGCTCGGGTTTATTGTCACCCTGGCCTCCCGCGCTCGTCTGTTGCATCGATTCTTCGAGGGCGTCGTCGGCCCCCGACAACGATTCGTGGATGGCGCTGGTCTCTTGGAACGTGCTGCGGACGAAATCTTCGTTGAGTTGTTCGACCTTGAAGACCAGTTCGGTAACGCGGTCGTCGAGGCCCTTCCACATCTCTTCGAACATCTTCATGCCTTCCCGCTTGTACTCGACCTTCGGATCGATCTGGGCGTACCCCATCAGGCCGACGGAGCTGCGGAGGCGGTCCATCATCAACAGGTGGTCTTTCCACATCGAATCGACGACCTGCAGCATGACCGACCGCTCCATCTTGCGGATTTCGGGCCGGTACTTGTCTTCGACATCGAGTAGCAGTTCGTGCGTGAGCGTTTCCTCGTCGAACTCGGCCCACTCCTCGGCGGTCCGTTTGCTGCCCAGCGTCTCCTGCGCCCAGGTCGCGAGCGGTTCGTAGTCCGCGGGCGTGACGTTGCTCTTCGCCACCAGTTCGGCGACGCGACGCCGCACTTCTTCGATGGCCTTCTCCGCCTGCGCCTGCGAACGCTGGCTGAGGGGGAGCATCAGTTGCAGCATCTCGGCCTGCGTCTTGTTGCGGAGGTCGTCGACTTCAAGCGAAGAGCCAAATCGCTCGCGGGCCCAGGCGATGAGCTGATCGCGATTGAGCTGCTTCTGCTCGCCACCGCCGCAGCGATAGATACCCGCCATGATTGGATATTCGGCTTCCTTGCGGTCGTACGAGGCAACGGCCTGGTCGGCGACGTGCTTTTTGAGGGCCGCCGGGTCCATGGTTTTGATTTCGTCCAGCTTCAGGTCCAGACCGAACTTGGCATGGGCCCACACAATGACGGTGCGAACGCCAAAGTCTTCGTCCAGGAATTGCTTCCCTTCACTCAGATCAACTTGCTTGATCTGCTCGTGGGCGAGTTCCATGAGGTGCTCGGCCACGTGATCGCGGCCGATTTTCTTCAAGTCGCGGTCCCGCAGGTTGAGCCCCCAGCGGGTGTTCGCCATCTTGGCCATCGATTCCCAGTTCCACTCTTCTTCGTCGGTCCCCTCCGGCAGGTTCTCGTCGAGACCATCGTGCACGTGCGTTTCCGCAGCCCGTTTCGCTTCGGTCAGGGCGTGATCTTCGGCAGCAGCATAATCCAGGCCGATGAAATCGCGGGCTTCGAACGTGGCGGCCAGACGGCTGGCGGCGAACGCGGCGAACACACTGGGGCCGTACTCGCGCTTGAGGAACACATCCAGGTTTTGATTCACCTGCTTCTTGACCATGCCCAGAATCAAATCGCGGCAGTTCTCGCCGTCGAGAATGTTCTGGCGGAACGTGTAGATCCGCTTCCGCTGCTCGTCCATCACTTCGTCGTATTCGAGCAGATTCTTCCGGATCTCGAAGTTCTTCTCTTCCATCTTCTTCTGCACGGCAGAAATCCGGCGGCTGACCATCGGGTGTTCGATCCGCTCGCCCTCTTTCATACCGAGCCAATCGAGGACGGACTTCACCCACTGGCCCGCGAAGATCCGCATCAGGTCGTCTTCGAGCGAGAGGAAAAAACGGCTGCTGCCGGGATCGCCTTGACGACCGCAACGACCGCGGAGCTGCAAGTCGATCCGCCGCGCTTCGTGCCGCTCGGTGCCGACCACGTACAAGCCGCCGAGTTCCTTGACCTTCACCCCTTCGGGCTTCATCTGTTCGCGCTCTTCGATTTCGCGCACCAGGGCGTCCCACTCGGCGTGCGGCACATCGAGGCGCGTTTCGTATTTGTCCTGCAACTGCGCCCAGGCCATCGTTTCGGCATTGCCGCCGAGGATGATGTCAGTGCCGCGGCCCGCCATGTTCGTGGCGATGGTCACCGCGCCCAGCCGACCGGCCTGCGCGACAATGTCCGCTTCGCGCTTGTGATGCTTCGCATTGAGCACCTGGTGCTTAATGCCACGGCGATCCAGCATGT
>JALHLM010000471.1 GCA_022844585.1 Pirellulales bacterium
CGTCAGTCTGACGGGGCTGTACATCGTCTTCGACGCCTTCGCCAACCTCGACGAGTTCATGCGCGCGGCCGAGAAGCAGGGTTCCCTCGGGGCGCTGATGGGGGAATTCTACCTGTATCGAGCGCTGTTCTTCTTCGATCGCACGGCCGGCATCCTGACGCTCGTGGCGGCCATGTTCACCGTCACGTTTATTCAACGCCACAACGAACTCACCGCGCTGATGGCGGCCGGCATCTCGCGTGGGCGCGTGTTGAAGCCCGTCATCATTGCCTGCATTGTGCTCAGCTTCGTCGCCGCGGCGAATCGCGAGTTGATGATTCCCCGCTTCCGTCGCGAGCTGTCGCGCAGTCCGAAAGACTTGCTCGGCGACGCCGCGCAGAACATGCGGCCGGTGTATGACAAATCGACCAAGATCCTTTACGACGGCAAGAACACCTTCGCGGACAAACAGCGAATCAACGATCCCAAGCTGCTGCTGCCGGCGGAACTGAACGCGTACAGCAGCCACCTGGTCGCGAAGGACGCGTTTTATCTGGATGCGACCGCCGAGCATCCGGCCGGTTACCTGATGTCGGGCGTCACGCAGCCGCATCGTTTAACCGAGCGCGCGACGCTGTCCATCGACAAATCCCCCGTGATCTTTATGCCGGCCGAGCATGCCGCGTGGCTGAAGCCGGACGAATGCTTCGTGGCCAGCGACCTGTCGTTCGAACAACTCACCGGTGGCCGCAGTTGGCGCCAGTTCGCCTCGACCTGGGAACTGATCAAGGGCCTGCGCAACCCCAACTTCGACGCGCTGGCCGACGTCCGCGTGGCGATTCACGCCCGGTTTGTGCAACCGTGGCTCGATATCACGCTGCTATTCCTGGGCTTGCCGCTGATCGTCGCGCGCGAGAACCGCAACGTCTACATGGCGATCGGCCTCTGCGTCGCCGTCGTGAGCCTATTCATGCTCGTCCTGATCGGCTGCCAGGCGATGGGGTCGGGATATTTGATCGGCGACCCCGCCTTCGCGGCCTGGCTGCCGCTACTGATCTTCGCCCCCGCTGCGGCGTGGCTGGCGCAGCCGTTCCGAGAATGAGGGGGGGTAAATCCTAATTTCTAAATCAGAATGTCGAATCAAATTTGAATGCCAGAATGACGAAGTGTTGGCGACACGCCAAAAATTCGACATTCGAATTTCAGATTTGATTCGACATTCAATTTTAGAACTTCGTCATTCCCCTATTCTCTCACCGCCGTCCGGTCCGACACCCTCACTTCCCTCCCGCCCCGCGTCGAGGCGGCGTCGTTGCGGGCCAACGTCGCCTCGACGGCAATCCGGTCGCAGAGTTCCACGAGGTGCGCCTTCGCCAACGGCGGCACGCGCTCCAGGCGGCTGGTAATGCGATCGACCTTCGGCGGGTTCGAAGCCGCCGTGTACGACAGGCTCCCCATGAAGGCCGTGGTTTCCTTGAAATTGTGATCGGCCACTTTGCCGACGAGCGGCTGGAATGTCTTGGCGAGCATCTCGACGCCCGCGTGTTCCAGCCGGACGAACACGTCCAGCGTGCAACGAATCCGCGGCGCCTCGCCGTCCGTGTCCAGGTATTCGCTACGCAGTAACAGCACACTCTGCCCGCGCACCGCGCGGTGGAACATCGGGCCTTCATAGCGCCCGGTCGCGTAAACCAGGTGCGTACCCGCGCTGGCGTGCAGCAGTTCGACGCGCCCCTTCGTCCCTTCGCCGTCATTGGCCAGAAACGTCCCGCTGGGCTCACGCTCCAGGGCGACGGAGCTAATGCCCAGCGTCTCCCACATCCGCACGACCAGGTCCGGGTTCTCCACCAGGAGCAGGTAGAGGTCCGGATCGCACTCGATCGTTTGCGGCGCCAGCCGGCGATAGATGGTGATATCGTCGATCACCGAGTTGATTTTCTCGGTGGCTCGCTCGTCGAGCCGCTTCCAGGGGATCGCCTTCACGGCTTCCTGCCGGGCGGACCGACTGGAGGTGGCCTGGTTCGGATCCTTCTTGCCGGCGAACGGCAAAAGTGAGAATTGTCCCTGGGCGGCCTGCCCGGTGCAGAGGATCACGCAGGCGACGAACAGCCGTCCTAGCGCGCGCCGCGGCGATCTAGCCGTGCGCGCAAAGGCAGCCGGGCAGTGGGTTTCCCGCATGTGGCCTCCCGCAATGCATTCCTGACCGACCAGGCAGGAATGCCCCCCTGCGGACGGTCGGCGACTGTAACGGCCGGTCAAAATCTACCGGTCCTAGGGATTCTTCGGCCGGCGGATTAGGGTCGCATGAGGGAACTCGGGCGGATTCGGGGGCACCACGGAGTCACGGAGTCACGGAGGGGGGAAGCCGTTTTGAACCGCGGAGGCGCAGAGACGCGGAGGGGGAGAGAGAGAGGGGTGGAGCGGAGTGAGGTGAAGGCGAGCGTGTGAGGAGTGAGGGACGGAAGAACTGAACACTGAAAACTGAAAACTTCAAACTATGCCCGAATGCTTTCGGGCGGTCGCGACCATAGAACAGTAGGAGCAGAGGGAACCTTGGCTTAATCGGAATTCTTCCTCGGATGCCGGACGCGGAATTACAACGCGATGAGGCGCAGCTCCGCGCGGCGGTGCTGGAGGGGAATGCTTGGGCGTGGCGGACGTTGTTCGATCGGCACTTTGGCGCGCTGTATGGGTATGTGCTGTACCGATCGGGACGCGATCGGATGTGGGCGGAGGACGTCGTCCAGGAGACCTGGCTCAAGGCGGCGCGGGCGATCGAGGACTTTGATCCCACGCGCGGTGGCTTCGAGGGTTGGTTGAAAGGGATCGCCGAGAACCAGTTGCGGAATCAACGCCGGCGCGAAGCGTATCGCAGGACGGCGCCGCTGTCCGATGCCACGGACGTGACGGCAAAAGGAGCAAACCACGCCGCGGCCTATGAATTGGAAGACGGAGTGGCGCTGACGTTTGCGGCGCTCTCGCCGGCGCATCAGGCGGTGCTGCGGGCGAAGTACGAAGAACAATTGCCGACCGCCGAGATCGCCGCGCAATGGGGCGCGACGCCGAAGAGCGTGGAATCATTGTTGAGCCGCGCCCGGACCGCCTTTCGCGACGCGTTCCGGCAACTTTGCGGTGAAACGAAAGATCGTTGAGGGAATACCCATGCATCGAGATGACTTAGAAAACGACGAACCGCTCGCGGAGGGCGTGTCCGCATCCGCGAACATGTTCGCCCTTCCGGCCGACGTGGCGGCGCTCCGCGAACGGCTGCTCGCCGAGACCACGCAGGTCGTGGTGAAGCGTGTGCAACGCTGGCGCTGGACACGCGCCGCCGGTTGGGGACTGGCCTACGCCGCAGGGCTGGCCACGGCGTGGTTGGGTTTCCGGGCATGGGATCAATCGTCGAACAATGCGCCACAGGTTGTGGCGCAGACGGTTACGCAGCCGCCGGTCGTGGAAAAAACAAAACCAACGCCGACACCAGTCGCGAGCCGCGTGACGCCTGAGTTGCTGCGCTACCGCGTGGCGAGCGCCCCGCGCGACGAACAGATCAAGTTGTTGAAACAAGCCGGCGACCTGTATCTGCGCGAGCGCAACGATCTGCGCTCCGCCGTGCAGTGTTACCAACAAGTCCTGGAACTCGCCGACACTCCCGAGCAGCTGGCTGTCCTGCCGGAAGACACGTGGCTGCTGGCGGAATTGAAGAATGCGCGGCACTCACCGTAGACATGCAGCAACGTCGTCGAACCCTCCGGGCGCTAACGCTTTCGGCTCCAATTTCGAACGTAGAGCCGGAAGCGTCAGCGCCCGGAGCGCACCGTCAAAGATCTTACTATCAGTCACCACCTCGAACGGAGAAGCATTCATGAAATACACACGAGCACTCGGTCTCGCCCTCACGCTCTTCGCCGCGCCGAGCGCCGTCGCACAGGTTGGCGGTGACGCCGGCGGTGGCGGCACTTCCTCGGATGGCGGAAGGGTTGCCGGTGCCAGCGGTGATGCGTCCAGCGGCGGCGGCGGGCTCAGCGGCGGCCCGGCAGGTTCGCAAGGCGGCGGCGGTGTCGGCGCATTTCAAGTGCCGGGACCGACAGGCGTAAATAGCATTTTGCCGGATCATATGGGTGCGGGCTCGTACGTTGCCGTTGCCGATGACGTCAATTCGATCATCAACGAAGGCACGCCGAATTCCTTGGAAGAAGCGCTCGAACGCGCCATCAAGCGAAACCCAGAGATTGCGCTCGCGGCCGCCAATCGCCGGCAAGCCGAGATGGCAGAAAACCTGACCAAGAACAAGGTGTTCGGCAGCGTCGTCGAAACGTACAAGCAGTGGCAGTTCGATCTTCAGGCGTTGAAGAGCGCCGAAGCCCGGCACCAAGCGGCCACAATCGGCGCCGACGAACTGCTAACCGCGAAGCAAGCGGTGATGAAAAGCGAAACGGCACTGCAATTCTTGCTCGGCGGGTACTCGGTTTGGTCGGACACTGGGACCGGCGCTAGATCGGTCAGCGGTTTTTCGGCGGAATACACTTCGCAAGCAGACGGCGGACCCTCCGGCGGCGCGGGCCAAACGGGCGGTGAGGGCATGATGATGCCGGGCGGCGGCATGATGTCAACCACCACGGAAAGCACGGGCGGCGCGAGCGGGCCCGCGGCGCCTCCCGCGGGCGGTATGGGCTCGGCGGCGGCGCCAGTATCGAAGTTCGATGAAAAACTGTCGCAGCCGAGCGGTCCGGCAAACTTCAAGGGCCTGCCGGTCGCGGACTTGGCGATGCTGATTACCGAACAGGCCAAAGTGCCCGTCATCGTCGATC